>CACMNZ010000004.1 GCA_902615165.1 uncultured Prochlorococcus sp. | reverse complement strand
TAAATATCTGTTTATCTGATAATAAAGAAGTTATTAAATCAGATCCCTTAATTGACGCACAATTCCTTCCATGGTTGGAAAGTAAAAATGAAGAATATCAATTCCAAAGAGTAGATTCAGAAATTAATGAACTAGAAGATAAAGAATCTAAAGAAATTGTAGATAAGGATGGCAAATCAAATACAGATAATCTTAGAGATACGATAGTTAAGGCCCTTAACAATGAGAAAGTAACAGTTAAAGTGCAGTCACTTTCAAGTAAAGATGCTCCACCAGCGATGATCTTGCTTCCAGAACAAATGAGAAGAATTAATGATATGGGTGCTTACATGGAACAAAAGATGCCTGGCTTACCTGAATATCATGTGCTCTTAATTAACAAAGAACATCCACTTATTGTTGGTCTTAATAAAATTACAGGCAACAAAATAATTATTGATGAAAAAGATCCTATTGAGAATCCATTAGCTTCTAAAATTGCTAATCATGTCTATGATATGGCTAAGCTTTCCGTTGGTGGATTAGATCAAGAACAGATAATTAATTTACAAAATAATAATGCCGAATTAATTTCAGAACTACTTAATTCAACAAATTGAGTCATGTGTTAGAATTTTTAAAGATATAACACAATAAATATGTCAAGAGTTTGCGAACTTACAGGTGCAAAAGCTAATAACGGGATGGCAGTGAGTCACTCACATATTCGTACAAAAAAATTGCAACAAGTTAATCTCCAAAAAAGGAGGCTTTGGTGGGAAGAAGGAAAAAAATGGGTGAATATTAAAATTAGCACCAAAGCTTTAAAGTCTATACAAAAAGTAGGTTTAGATAAATTTGCCAAATCAAATGGGGTTGATTTAAAAAAATTCTAGATTTGATGAGAAATTTAGTTGTAAGTATATTTATATCTTTTATTTTTTTATTTAATTGTAATTCAGCAATCGCTTTTGACTTTGCTCCTGAAGTTGGAGATATTGCTCCAAACTTTCAATTAGAAGGTTTTAATAAAAACATAAAATCTAAAAATATTTGGGAATTAAATGATTATCAAGGTAAGTGGCTTGTTATGTATTTTTATCCAAAGGACTTTACAGCAGGTTGCACTCTTGAAGCTAAAGGTTTTTCGGAATTAAAAAGAGATTTTTCAAAATATAATGCTGAAATTGTTGGTATTAGTGCTGATAATCAAGATTCTCATGAAAGTTTCTGCAGCGAAAAATCAATAAACTACACCTTATTATCGGATCCTGATGGAATTATTAGCGAAAAATATGGTTCGTGGATTCCTCCATTTTCTGATAGAAATACTTTTTTGATTTCTCCAAAAGGTGAAATTTCTTACAGATGGATAAGTGTTTTACCTATAAATCATGCCAAAGAAGTACTTAATGTACTAAAGAAAAAAATATAAATTTTGCACGAACTTTCTTTTGGAACTTGGTTAATTCACATCTCTTCGGTCATTGAATGGATATTTACCATCTTTGTTATAAACAAAATTTCTAAATATAAAAAATACAATTTATTTTTTTGGTTAAGCTTAGCTATGATTCCTAACTTAATAGGAGCTATGTGCGCTATTACCTGGCATATCTATGACAATCAAGAAAATCTATACGGTCTAGTATCACTTCAAGGAATATTTACATTAATAGGTAATTCAACATTAGCCTTAGCTGTAATAAAGATTTTTAGCGGAAAAGTGACTTATGAATGATTTATTTTTTAAATTTATAGAAAAATTAGGTTCTATTGATAACACATTATTGTTTGCAGTATCAATAATTCCATATGCAATATTTTTGTTTTACTTATATAAAATCAAATCTGTTAATAATTATGTAAAAACAGGATTTTCCTTAACTATTTTATTCGTATTTATAACTATATTGGTATCAATTTACACACTAAACTACTATGATAAAACCCTTGTTGAGGTTGACTTTTTGCATGGCTTTGCAGAATCATTCCTAACTCTAAGTGATTTTGTTATTTTGTTTGGATTTATAAAGTTGTTAAATAGCTTAGAAGTAAACAACTCTTAAGACCTTTTACAATTTTGTGTTTTTTAGGTAAAAGTATTAGAGAATATATAAAAATAACGATTTTTTATGTTTACTACATTATTTGCAGCTGCAGATCCAGCAACTTTTTCTTGGTCTCCAAAGTGTGCCGTCGTAATGATTGCATGTAATGTTTTTGCTTATGCAATTGCTAGAGCAACAATAAGAAAACCTAATGAAGGTTTTGAAATACCCAATTCAAAATTCTATGGTGGTTTAAGTCACGCATCAGTTGTAGGTGCTAATTGCCTAGGTCATATTTTCGGAATTGGAGCAATATTAGGATTAGCTTCAAGGGGTGTTTTATAAATATTTATTTATTAAATTTTTAATTAACTAACTTAAATTTCTCAACAATTTTATCTGCCATCTGATCAGGCAAAAGTCCTAGTTTTTCTTTACTCTGATCAGGTGAAGCATGATCAACTAATACATCGGGTATACCTATTCTGTATACAGGAATGTTTAATTCATTATCGTTAAATAATTCAACTATTGCGGAACCAAATCCTCCTATTAAGGTTCCTTCTTCCATGGTTACAACTTTTTGAATTTTACTTGCTAAAGGCATAATAAGATTTTTATCGAGAGGTTTAACAAATCTTGCATTAACAATGCATACATTAATGTTCATATTTTTTAAGATCTTTGCTGTTTCGATTGCTGATGCGACCATTGAACCATAAGCAATAATTAAAATATCATCTCCTTCTTCAAGTATTTCAGCTTCGCCTATATTCAAAGGTTCCCAACCCTCATCCATTACAGCCACTCCTAATCCAGAGCCTCTGGGTATTCTTAGTGCTGTAGGACCATTATGGTTTATTGAAGTTATTAACATTCTCTGTAATTCAGACTCATCCTTTGGAGCCATCAATACAAAATTAGGTATAGATCTCATATAACTGATATCGTACTGACCTTGGTGAGTAGGACCGTCAGCTCCAACTATCCCAGCTCTATCAAGTACGAATGATACAGGTAAATTTTGTATCCCTACATCATGAATTAATTGGTCGAAAGCACGTTGAAGAAAAGTACTATAGATAGCTACAACAGGTTTAAGACCATCGCAAGACATTCCTGCCGCAAGAGTAACTGCATGTTGTTCTGCTATTCCTACATCAATGTATTGATCAGGGATATTTTTTTGCAATATATCTAAACCAGTACCTGTAGCCATTGCAGCTGTAATACCAACAACTTTGCTATCTTGCTCACATATTTTTAATAAGGTTTGACCAAATATTTTACTATAACTAACAGGTTTAGGTTTCTTTGATGGAATAGATTTCCCAGTTGTAAGATCAAATGCAGACTGGGCATGATATCCAACCTGATCGGCTTCTGCATATGGGTAACCCTTACCTTTTGTTGTGACAACATGAACGAGTACAGGTCTTTTAAGTTTATGGGCAGCGTTAAAGGTCTTAACTAAATTACCAATATCATGACCATCAATTGGACCCATATATGTAAATCCAAGTTCTTCAAAAACAGCTCCAACCTTAGGTACAGATAATCGTCTAACGCTCCCTTTAATATTTTTGAGTTCTTCTGGGATATCCTTACCAATTAAGGGTATATTTTTTACACTTTCTTGAACACTATCTGACAAAAATTGCAATGGTGGACTTACTCTTACCTTATTTAAGTAAGATGAAAGAGCTCCAACCGGAGGTGAAATAGACATGTCATTATCGTTCAATACTACAACTAAAGGGGTATTTGGTAAGTGACCTGCATGATTTATAGCTTCTAATGCCATTCCTCCTGTTAGTGCTCCATCTCCAATAACAGCGACACATTTATAATTCTCACCTTTTCTATCTCTTGCTATTGCCATCCCTAATGCAGCAGAAATAGAAGTACTTGCATGTCCAGCACCAAAATGATCAAATTTACTTTCACTTCTTTTTAGATATCCAGCGACTCCATTTTGTTGCCTAAGAGAATCAAATTGACTGAAACGTCCTGTAATTAATTTATGAGGGTAACCTTGATGTCCTACATCCCAAACAACTTTGTCAAAATCAAGATCAAGAGTTTGATATAAAGCCAATGTCAACTCAACTACACCTAATCCAGGACCAAGATGTCCTCCACTAGTGGATACTACTTGGAGATGTCTTTCTCTAATTTGACAAGCAATTTCCTCTAATTGTGAAACTGTTAAGCCATGAAGTTGATTTGGATGACTTAACTCACTTAAAAGCATTTAACAAAAATTGGTATCTATATAATCTAAAACGCCGAGGTGCAAAATGAGTATTTTTTTTGAAATAGATCATGTAATGTTTTATTAGATTAATAATTAATGCTAAAAATATATATATGAATGATTATTTTGAAAAAATACTTCAAGCTGAAGTCTATGAAGTTGCAAAAAAAACACCGCTAGAAAAAGCTCATAATTTAAGTAATACACTTAATAATGAAGTTTTTCTAAAAAGAGAAGATCTTCAAGATGTATTTTCATTCAAAATAAGAGGAGCATATAACAAAATGAGTAAGCTCACTAAATCGCAGCTTGCTCAGGGAGTAATTACTTCTAGTGCTGGTAATCATGCTCAAGGGGTTGCACTTAGTGCCCTTAAGTTAAATTGCGAAGCAACCATATTTATGCCCATTACAACACCTCAAGTAAAAGTTAATGCAGTAAAAAATTTAAAAGCAAAAGTTATATTATATGGCGATAACTATGATGAAACTTACAAAGAGGCAATAAGGATTAGCCAAGAAAGAAATTTATGCTTTATTCATCCCTTTGATGATCCAGAAGTAATAGCAGGACAAGGAACTATAGCTATAGAACTTGAACAGCAGCTTAAGGATAAACCTTATGCAATTTATATTGCTGTAGGTGGTGGGGGATTGATATCAGGAATATCCTCATACATTAAAAAAATATGGCCTGAAGTAAAAATAATTGGCGTAGAACCAGAAGATGCTGACGCTATGACGAAATCTTTGGAAGAAGAAAAAATTGTGGAACTATCTTCCGTAGGTCAATTTGCAGATGGAGTAGCGGTTAAAAAAATTGGTAAAAATACTTTTGATATTGGTAGAAAATATATAGATAAGATGATTAGGGTTAACACCGACGAAATCTGTGCTGCTATAAAAGATGTTTTTGAGGATACTAGATCAATACTAGAGCCCGCAGGTGCCTTATCAATAGCAGGAATGAAAAAAGATATTTTAAATTCGAATCATTCAAATAGAAAAATGGTTGCGATTGCATGTGGTGCAAATATGAATTTTGAGAGGCTTAGATTTGTAGCAGAAAGAGCAGAACTTGGAGAGTGTAAAGAAGTAATGATGGCTGTTGAAATTCCTGAACGTGCTGGTAGTCTGATTGATTTTTGCAAGTTACTTGATAATAGAAATTTAACTGAATTTAGCTATAGGATGTCGAATTCTAAGCATGCGCAGATCTTTGTGGGAGTTCAAGTCTATGGTTTAAATGATAAAAAAAATCTTTTAAATGTATTTAGAAATTCTGAGTACTCATTTATTGACATAAGTGATGATGAATTATCTAAAAATCATCTCAGACATATGGTAGGTGGAAGATTACCAAAGAATTTTAAAGAGATGGAATATAGAAACTTTATTGAACTCTTATACAGATTTGAGTTTCCTGAAAGGCCTGGCGCATTAATAAACTTCTTAAATAACATGAAATCAAATTGGTCTATAAGCGTATTTCACTACAGGAATTATGGAGCTGATGTAGGAAAAATTGTTATTGGAGTTTTGATCGATAAAAATGAGATTTTAGAGTGGAATAAATTTGTAAGAATTCTAGGCTATAAATTCTGGGATGAAACTCAAAACGATACATATAGATTATTCCTTGGTGCATCAGATTAAATTTAAGGTAAATTAGGAAAGATTTCGGTAATTCAAATCAATCAATCTGATCTAAATACCACGCCAATATCTGATATAGATCTAGTTACTAAAGTTGAAGCTGTTCTATATTTAAAAGGCAGACCAATAACAAAAAAGGATCTTTCAGAAATTACTAATTCTGATATAAATTCAATAAATGATGCAATTAAAGATCTAAAAAATAAATACTCTAATCCGAACTCAGCTATTGAATTAAATGCAGTTAATAACAGTTTTTCTCTCGAACTAAAATCTAGTCTCAATGAATTCGTCGATGATTTACTTCCTTCTGATTTGAAAACATCCGAATTAAGGACATTGGCAACTATTGCGATCAAAAAAAAGATCCTGCAATCGGATCTTATACTTCTTCGAGGTTCAGGTGCTTATGATCATATAAAAGAATTATTAGAAAAGAAATTCATCGTCAAACGAAAGCAAAAAGATGGTAGATCATATTGGCTATCATTATCAGAAAAGTTTTTTCAAACTTTTGCTGTAAGTAATGAATATCTCTCAAATATTGGAAGCGGTAGCAATAAGCAGCAATAATAAGTAAATGCTAAGATATATTAAATTAGTAAAAGATCATGTTATCTGAGATTTTTGCAGTTCTGGGGCAAACTTTATCAATTTATTCTTTCATATTGATAATAAGAATTTTACTTACATGGTTTCCAGGCATTGATTGGAGTAACGGTGTTTTATCTGCATTAACTTCAATCACAGATCCTTATTTAAACATTTTTAGAGGAATAATTCCTCCAATAGGTGGATTTGATATTTCATCTTTATTAGCTTTTTTACTTTTAAACGTTATTCAAAACTTAATTACAAATCTCCAGTATGCAAGCTTAGGATATAGCTAAATCTACCTATCATCACCAGAACCGCTTATCTTTCCTCTAGCAGCTCTTAATTTTAATTTTTCAAGGTTTTGTAATGCCACATCCTCTAAATTAAAATTTAATTCTGTACAAAGATTTGATATGTACCACAATACATCTCCTAACTCCTTTTTAATTCCTAATTTTGATTCATTATCAAATATTCCATTTTTATCTCTTATAACTTTTTTTACTTTTTCTGCCACCTCACCAGCCTCTCCCACTAAACCAAGAAGTGGGTAAATATTATTTGAACCCAAATCTGGATATTGTGCTGTTTCTCTAGCTTTTTTCTGATAAGTTTTAAAATCCATGACTTAAATAACTAACTTTGGGTATGGTAAATTTATTTATATCTAGCAATATTATCTATATATGTCGAATATTGATTTAAAAAGAAGAACAAAAATAGTAGCTACTATTGGTCCTGCGACTCAATCTGAAGAAATAATTACAGATTTAATTAAAGCTGGAGTAACAACATTCAGGTTAAATTTCTCTCATGGAGATCATAAAGATCATGCTGAGAGAATAAAAACTATAAGAGAAGTATCCAAAAAGTTAGATATAGATATTGGAATATTGCAAGATCTTCAGGGACCTAAAATAAGATTAGGGCGCTTTAAAGATGGTCCAGTAAAAGTTAAAAAGGGTGATAAATTCACACTTACATCGAATAAAGTCGAATGCACAAATACTATCGCAAATGTAACTTACGACAAACTTTCTGAAGAAGTTAGCGAGGGGAAAAGAATATTATTAGATGATGGCAAAATAGAAATGATTGTAGAAAAAGTAGATATAAAAGCTAATCATTTGAAGTGTCTTGTAACTGTAGGAGGGGTTCTTTCAAATAACAAAGGTGTTAATTTCCCAGATGTTCAATTATCAGTAAAAGCATTAACAGAAAAAGATAAAGAGGATTTAAAATTTGGATTATCTGAGGGAGTTGATTGGATAGCACTAAGTTTCGTAAGAAATCCATCGGATATAAACGAGATAAAAAATCTAATCAACAAAAATGGCCATTCAACCCCCGTAGTTGCAAAAATAGAGAAATTTGAAGCAATTGATCAAATTGATACAGTTTTACCCTTATGTGATGGGGTTATGGTTGCAAGAGGTGATTTGGGAGTAGAAATGCCTGCGGAAGAAGTTCCTCTTTTACAAAAGGAACTAATAAGGAAAGCTAATTCATTAGGTATACCAATAATTACAGCAACTCAAATGCTTGATTCTATGGCTTCGAATCCAAGACCTACTAGGGCCGAAGTCAGTGATGTTGCAAATGCAATTCTTGATGGAACAGATGCAGTAATGCTTTCAAACGAAACTGCAGTTGGCGATTATCCTGTAGAGGCAGTAGAAACGATGGCAACTATAGCAAGAAGAATTGAAAGGGATTACCCACTAAAAGCAATTGAGAGTCACTTACCTAGTACGATCCCAAATGCTATTAGTGCAGCAGTAAGTAATATAGCTAGACAACTTGATGCAGGAGCTATAATCCCCTTAACAAAATCAGGTTCTACGGCTCGAAATGTAAGTAAATTCAGACCACCAACACCAATTTTGGCAACTACTACAGAGAGAAGTGTCGCAAGAAGATTGCAATTAGTTTGGGGTGTTACTCCCATAGTAGTTAAAAATGATGAAAGAACAGCAAAGACTTTTAGTCTAGCTATGCAAATTGCTCAGGAGATGGGGATCCTAAATCAAGGAGATTTAGTAGTTCAAACTGCAGGCACACTAACTGGTATTAGTGGCTCTACAGATTTAATAAAAGTAGGTTTAGTAAGAAAGATAATATCTAGAGGAATTTCAATAGGGGAGATCGGTGTTACCGGTAAAGCAAGAATAATAAAAAATAATCTTGATATGTCTTTAATTTGTCCAGGAGAAATATTAATTGTTCCAGAGGAATTGATGCAGAATATTCCACTGAGTAAAAATATTGCGGGAATTGTTACGAACCAAAATGTAAATGATGTATATGCAATGTTTAACAAAAATAATAAAAAAATTTCTACAATTTGTAATTTAGAAAATATAGATAATCATCAAATTAGTAATGGCGACCTTATTACACTACAGCTTAATGAAGGAGTTATTTATATGGGGCAAATTGAAGATGATGATGCAATAGATAAATATAAATATGTCTAGGAATATCTCAATAAAAGAAGCCCTAGGCATGGCTACAAAAACTTTAGTTTCGAACAAATTGAGAAGTTCGTTAACAATGCTGGGAATAATTATAGGAAATGCATCAGTTATTACACTTGTTGGGCTTGGAAGAGGTGCTCAAACATTAGCTAAAAACCAATTAAGTAATTTAGGTGCAAATGTTTTATTCATAGTTCCTGGAAATAACGACACCAGAAGAAGAGGTATTTCATTTCCTAAAAATCTTGTTTTAGAGGATGCACTAGCAATAAGTAATCAAGTCCCAACAGTTAAAAAAGTTGCACCACAAATTTCTGCTAACGAAATAGTACAGTCAAATTCTAAAAGTCTAAATATATCAATTGCAGGGGTTACTCCTGAATTTCTTGAAGTAAGAAGCTTTGAAGTTGATAAGGGAAGATTTATATCTAAGAGTGATATTAATAGTGCAAGAAGTTATGTAGTAATAGGTCCTGATCTTAAAGACGAATTTTTCAAAGATAATTCTTCATCACTTGGGGAAAAGATCAGAATTAAAGATCATACTTATGAAATTATTGGAATATTAAAACCAAAAGGTGCTGTATTTGGAAGTAATCAAGACAAAAATGCTTATATTCCATTAACCACCATGGTCAATAGGATTACAGGGAAGGACCCAACATATGGAGTAAGTTTAAGCTTCATTAGTGTTGAAGCTATAAATAAAAATGCAACTAGTGCCGCCAAATTTCAGATTACTAACTTATTAAGGCAAAGACATAAAATAATCAGAGATGATGACTTTGCGGTTAGATCACAAGAAGATGCCTTAAATATAGTAACCAACATAACAAGTGGGCTAACGTTTTTATTGGCTGGTATTGGGGCAGTATCTTTAGTGGTTGGAGGCATAGGAATCATGAATATTATGCTTGTTTCTGTAAGTGAAAGGACTGAAGAAATTGGACTTAGAAAAGCAATAGGAGCTAAACAGTCAGATATATTAATTCAATTTTTGATTGAGGCATTGATTTTATCTACAATTGGCGGATTAATTGGAACAACAACAGGATTATCAGGTGTTTTTCTTTTATCTCTGATAACACCCCTTCCTGCATCAGTAGGAATTACAACTACTTTTTCCACCATGATCATTTCAGGATCAATAGGTTTAATCTTTGGCGTTTTACCCGCAAAAAGAGCTTCTAAATTAGATCCAATTGTTGCATTGAGAAGTTTATAAATAGAATTTATAATAATGCTCAATTTTTATAAATTAATTGAGATACTGGTGAGTTTTCAATCAATAGTAATAACATCAATGTTACCTGTATATATTCCACTACCTTTTATCTATAAATCTAGTAATAACTTTGAGTTACCTATCACATGGCAAATTCCAACCATAATTATATTAACTCTTATATTCAATAAAAAAGTTGTTTTCAGAGCATTTTCTATATATATAATTTTTGGGTTATTTATACTTCCTGTCTTTCATCAAGGAGGTTCATTAGGATATTTGCTCACTCCTAATTTTGGCTATTTATTAGGTTTATATCCATTAATCAAAATAATTGATAATTTAAATAATAAAAATAAAATAAACGGTATAAACTTTTTAAAAAACGGATTTATAGCAATAAGTGCTATGCATTTAACTGGAATATTTTATAACTTCATACAAATTATATTCTACAGTCAATACAATTTATTTTTATATAATTTAGGTAAATACTCATTAGGTAAAATTGGATATCATTTTTTAATCCTTTTTCCACTTTTATTAATTATTAAACCTATAGAAAGTTTTAAACGTAGCAAATAATGATTATTAATATAAAAACAAAATTATATTTTGTATCTTTAAGTATTTTTATGGTTCTAGTAGATCAATTTACGAAATATTATATGTTTTATAATAAAAATTTATTTATTAATAAAGATTTTATTTTATTCAAATTAGACTTTGTAAAAAATTACGGAGCAGCATTTAACATATTTAGTGGCAGTAGATTATTTTTATCTTTAATAAGTATTTTCTTTTCTATACTACTTATTTATTTGATATTTAAAAAGAATACTTTAAACTCATTAGATCTATATTCTTATAGCTTTATTCTTGGGGGAACTATTGGTAATGGTATAGATAGAATATATAGAGGTTTTGTAGTCGATTTTATAAATTTAAATTTTATTAATTTTCCAGTTTTTAATATTGCTGATATATCTATTAATATTGGTTTCATTATTTTACTGTATAACATTTTTAAAAATAATCGATAAAATGAATAACTTGAAAATAAAGTATATAAAGTATGTACTATTGATATTATTTCTTTATATTTTATTTTCCATATTTGTAAGAATAGTAAATATTTATACTCTTTTATTTTTAATTATAATTATTTATGCTTTTTATAATATTGATCAAAAATTATTTAAAAAAATAGTTTATAAAATAATATATAAAAATAAAAAAAATACACTTTCATTCAAAAATACATATGGTGCTGCCAAGATAAGTTTGGATGGAGTCGAAAAAATTAACAAAAAAATCAGCGATAAAGTAAAAGCTGAATTGTTAAATTACCAAAAAAATAAACTAGAATACCAATTAAAAACAGGAGATTATAAAGTTACTCTTTTTGGAGCGGGTTCCTCAGGAAAAACATCTATAGCAAGATCTTTATTGAAAAATATTGTCGGTCAAACCTCAGCAAAAATAGGAACAACAAAGCAAATTAAGAGCTATAAAATTCGTATACCTATTTTAAAAAGAAACATTAATATTGTTGATACTCCTGGTTTATTCGAACCATCTAAATTAGGAGAAGAAAGAGAAAAAGCAACAATTATACAAGCATCAAATTCTGACTTAGTTCTTTTTGTGTTAGATCAGGACATAAATAAATACGAAAACTATTTAATTAAAGAATTATTAAAATTAAGAAAAAAAATAATAATAGTTCTAAATAAATGTGATTTGAGGTCTAGAGATGAAAATAACCTTATCAAAGAAAATATAATTTCAATAACATCCTCTAGAAAAAATAAAATTTCAGTCGTTCAAACAATTGCAGCCCCTCAAAAGTCTCCCTATACAAAATCAGATGCTTTAAATTTAGTTCCAGAGGTAGGAAGTTTATTTAGAGAAATAATAGAAACCCTCGATAATAATGGTGAAGAGTTATTGGCGGATAATATTCTTTTTCGCTCAAATAAGTTAGGTATAAAAAGTAAAAATTTCGTACAAGAACAAAGATATTTAATGTCAAATAAAGTGATTAATAAATATATGTGGATAACAGGAGGAGTAATACTAGTTAATCCACTACCAGCTGTTGATTTTCTTACTACTACCTCCGTAAACCTTCAAATGATAATGGAGTTATCAAAAATATATGAAATAAAGCTTACAAAAAAAGATGCAAAAGATTTGGCAACTTCATTGCTAAGCGCATTGGCTAAACAGGGAATACTAAAAGGTGGTCTCGCCATTCTTTCTCCTGCATTAGCTACAAGCTTGACTAAAATAATACTATCTAAATCCATACAATCAGTTACAGCAGGCTGGTTAATAAGAATAGTAGGACTAAGTTTGATTGAATATTTTAAAAATGGTCAAGATTGGGGAGATGGAGGAATTCAAGAAGTAGTAGATAAGATTTATAGAATAAGTAAAAGAGAGGATATTTTAAATAATTTCGTAAAAGAAGCTATTTCTAAAATTGAAATGAAGAAATATTTTAAATCAAATAAAAGTTTGCCTCCATTTACTAATTAATATTGGATAATTGATCATTTAAATAAGTTCTGAAATCAAAGATAGTTATTAATAGTAAATAAGCAATGCAAATAGCTATAGAGATAAACCCTGTTACTATTGCAATAATTTTTGGTCTTCCTATATTCATTAATTAAGCATCTAGAAGTCTCAAAAGTTCTTCAATATGAGAATCCTTTGTATTGTAATTTCCCATGACAACCCGTAAAAAATATTTACCTTTAAATTTTGGTCTAGAAAGCATGAAATTATTGTTAATTAGTTCATCTAGTTTAGTTTGAGTCCATGCATCAGAGTCTTTTGGCTCAAGTTTATTTGGTAAGAATGAAACAATATGAAGAGGACCTGAATATATATCAAATTTATTTTTGCTAATATTTTTTACAAAAAAATCTTTTCTTTTAATTGATGATTTTAATATATTTTCTATTCCTTTGAGACCTAAAAAACGTAACCCAAGCCATAGTTTGATAACCTCTGCAGGTCTTGTACCTTGTATGCCTATTTCTCCTCTATTTAAAATATTTTTTTTAGATGATATATATGGTAGTCCAGTATTAAAAGTATTTTCTAAAGTACTCATATTTGAAACCAATAACAAAGATGAAGTCTTTGTAATGCCAATAATTTTTTGTGGATTTATCGTTATCGAATCAGCCTGATTAATATTATTTAGACCTTCTATTGGAATAGAAGTTATAGCAAAAATCCCTCCAATTGAACCATCAATATGTAACCATATATTTTTTTGTTTACAGATTTCACTTATTTCTTTAATAGGATCAATTGCTCCTCTTACAGTTGTCCCAAGAGTTGCAACAATAGCAAATATTTTTTTATTTTCTATTGAACATTTATCTAAAGAGTTTCTAAGATCGTTTATATCCATTCGACCTTGATTATCAGTTTTAATCCTGACAAGATTCCTAGTATCAAGACCCATTACTCTCATACATTTAATGAAAGAAGAATGAGCATCTTCACTAACAAGTAATACAGAATTAGGATTCGTAGCTAATCCAGCATTATTTCTAGCTGCAATAAGTGCATTCAGATTACTTAATGTACCTCCACTAGCAGCAATACCTCCTGAGAAGTCATTAAACCCTATTTTCTTGGCAAACCATTTGCATAATGATTCCTCAAGCAAGGTTACACTTGGTGATAACTCGTAAGCGAGAAGATTATTATTCAAACCAGCAGCAATTAAATCTCCCAAAATAGAAAAAATTAAGGGTGGGGGATCAAGGTGAGCTAGTGAGCCAGGATGAACGGGATTAAATGAATTATTCAAAAGAGATTCAATCTCAGAAAACAAATCTTCCTCAGAGTTACCATCTTCCGCAGGCATTACACAATTAAAATTCTCATCAAGAGGGAATGGACCATTTTTATCAGCTTTAGAAAACCAGTCACAAAGAGTTTGGCTTGCTCTATTAAGAAGAGTAATCAATTTGTCATTTGTCCCTAAATTTGAGGGGAAATATATATCTTTATTATTAATTAGATCTTCAGCCATCAGATAAGATATCTATTAATAATTCTATTCTCAATCTTGGTAAATGAGATATATTTTTGAAAATGGAAATAGTAATGAAGAACAACCAAAAAAAAATAATTCAAAATACACTTTGTGGATGAATTCAATATTAAGAAGATCCAAAGAAATTGGGAAAATTGAGTTACCAATCTGTTCAATAATTTTAGATGAGAGAGGAAGATGTATCGGGAGAGGGGTTAACAGAAGGAATATAAATAAAGACCCATTGGGTCATGCTGAGATAATGGCACTTAGGCAGGCATCTCTAATAAAAAATGATTGGAGATTTAATGAATGTACTATTATCACAAATTTAGAACCTTGTACTATGTGTTCCTCTGCACTTATTCAAGCACGGATGGGTAAAGTTATTTTCGGGGCTTACGATAAGAAAAGAGGTGGATTGGGTGGTTCAATTGACCTTTCAAAACATGAAAGTGCTCATCACAAAATGGAAATAATTGGAGGTATCCTAGAATATGAATGCAGTCAAATTTTACAGATTTGGTTCAAAAAGTTGAGGACTCAAAAATAGAAAATTTCTTTAGCTCGGTATCAAATAGGTTTAATAATTTATCAACATTCTCCTCACATGAATTAAAACCCATTAAGCCCACACGCCACACCTTCCCGGATAATTCTCCAAGTCCATTTCCTATCTCAATTCCATAGTTTCTTAAGAGATGATTTCTAAAACCATCCCCATCAACTGCTGGAGGTATTTTAACTGTGGTTAAAGTTGGCAATCTATAATCTTCTGATACATGTAATTCCATTCCAAGACCTTCTAAACCATTCCACAATTTCTTTGCATTAGTATTATGTCTATACCAAACATTTTCTAAACCCTCATTCGCAATTAAACGTAAACCTTCACGAATCGCAAAATTCATGTTTACTGGAGCAGTATGATGGTAAACACGATCAGAACCCCAATACTTATTTAATAGAGATAAATCTAAGTACCAGTTAGGTACTTTTGTTTTTCTTGAACCTAGTTTTTCTTCAGCTCTTTTATTCATTGTAAAAGGGCTTAATCCAGGGGGACAACTTAATCCCTTTTGACTACAACTGTATGCTAAATCAATTTTCCATTCATCTATCAATAATTCTAAAGCGCCAAGTGAAGTAACAGCATCAACTAAGAACAAGCAATTATTTTTTCTACAAATATCCCCAATACCATCAAGAGGTTGTAAAACACCACTAGATGTTTCAGCATGGACAATAGCAAAAATAGCAGGTTTTTTAGTCTCTATCTCATACTTAATTTCCTCATAAGTGAAAGCTTCACCCCATGGTTTTTCAATAAAGGAAACTTGAGCTTTATATCTAGTTGCCATATCAACTAATCTATCTCCAAAATATCCTTTTTTAGCAATAAGAATTTTTTCGCCTTCTTCAATAAAATTAGCTATTGAAGCTTCCATCGCTGCACTACCAGTGCCGCTCATCGGGAGTGTAATACGATTATTGCACTGCCAGGTATACCTTAAGAGTTTCTGAACGTCAGACATCAATGAGATATATGCCTCATCTAAATGACCAATAGGATTTAAAGAAAGAGCTCCTAAGACTTCTGGATGTGCGTTTGAAGGTCCTGGTCCTAATAAAAGTCTGGGGGGAACATAAGTCTTTGAAAAATGAGATAAATTCTCTTTATTTAAAGCCGGAAAAAGTTTTGCTTCTGTCAAAGCATTACATTCAATTACTTTTAAATTAGACTAATATCATCGCTTAAGCGATATTTTTTTATAGAATTTAATTCAATTTAAATAATTAAGTAAATAATTATTAAAGTTATGACTTGAAACACTCAAAGAAGACATCTAGTGTTGAAAAAAGTTACGGTTGATACATAATAAGAATCATCAAGTTATTAATTTCATAGAAGGTATCTCAAAAGTTATGTCTAAGTCTCCACAAGATGTTTTAAGTCAAATAAAAGATGAAGGAATTGAACTCATCGATTTAAAATTCACAGACATCCATGGTAAATGGCAACATTTAACTCTTACATCAGACATGATAGAAGAGGATTCATTTACAGAAGGTCTAGCATTTGATGGTTCATCAATAAGAGGTTGGAAAGCGATTAATGCTTCCGATATGTCAATGGTCCCCGATGCAAGTACAGCGTGGATAGATCCTTTTTACAAACATAAAACACTAAGTATGATTTGCTCTATACAAGAGCCTAGAAGTGGCGAGCCTTATGATAGATGCCCAAGATCTTTAGCTCAAAAAGCTTTAAAGTACTTAGAATCTACTGGGATTGCTGATACAGCATTTTTTGGACCAGAACCAGAATTCTTCTTATTTGATGACGTGAGATACGACTCAAAAGAAGGTTCTTGTTTTTACAGTGTAGATACAATTGAAGCTCCATGGAACACAGGAAGAATTGAAGAAGGTGGTAATTTAGGATACAAGATCCAATACAAAGAAGGTTATTTCCCAGTTTCTCCAAATGATACTGCGCAAGACATCAGATCTGAAATGCTTCTTTTAATGGGTGAATTAGGCATACCCACCGAAAAGCATCACCATGAAGTTGCTGGTGCCGGTCAACACGAGCTTGGAATGAAATTCGATTCATTAATAAATTCTGCTGATAACGTAATGACTTATAAATACGTTGTTAGGAATGTTGCTAAAAAATATGGGAAAACTGCAACGTTTATGCCCAAGCCTGTATTCAACGATAATGGAACTGGAATGCATGTTCACCAAAGTTTATGGAAGAGCGGTCAGCCACTATTTTTTGGTGAAGGAGCATATGCAAATTTATCTCAAACTGCAAGATGGTATATCGGAGGTATCCTTAAGCATGCTCCATCATTCTTAGCATTTACCAACCCAACCACAAATAGTTATAAACGATTGGTTCCAGGATTCGAAGCACCTGTAAATCTAGTTTATTCTGAGGGTAATAGATCAGCTGCAGTAAGAATACCATTAACAGGTCCAAGCCCTAAAGCTAAAAGATTAGAATTCAGATCAGGTGATGCACTTGCAAATCCTTACTTAGCTTTTTCAGTAATGATGCTTGCTGGTATTGATGGAATTAAAAATCAAATTGATCCTGGTGATGGAGTAGATGTAGATTTATTTGAACTTCCAGCTGATGAACTTGCAAAAATTGATACGGTACCTTCATCTCTAAATGACTCACTTAATGCACTAAAAGCAGATAAGGATTATTTATTAGCTGGTGGAGTATTTACTGAAGATTTTATTGATAACTTTATTGATATAAAATACGAAGAGGTACAACAACTAAGACAAAGACCTCATCCACATGAATTCTTCATGTATTACGATGCATAATTACAAGAAGTTATTAGTTTAAATTAATCAATTTGAGAAATATCACAAAATATTCTCAAATTCATTTTATTTTTGTTGAAATATATATATATAAATTGAAAAATGGCTAGGGAATCTATTTCAAAAATTGCATATAAAACGCTACAACAAAGTAAAAGCATTGCAGGTTTCGCTCACAAGCAGATTAGTTCAAGATTAATGAATTTTATTCTGCCAGATTCGAGGCTTGAAAATTTTGATATAGATAAGGATCTACTAATGCAAATCCAAAATTCAATGGATATTTTAAGAGAGGAAGATTGGAATGATGCGGAAAAAAATATATATCCAAAAAAATTATTATTTGACGAGCCATGGCTTAGATATTTAACTCAATATCCCAAAATTTGGCTCGATATGCCTAATACTTGGGATAGACGAAGAAAACAAAACTTTGATGATCTGCCAAAATCAATTGATAAGGATAATTATCCTCAATATTACTTGAGAAATTTTCATCATCAAACAGATGGTTATTTATCAGATTTTTCAGCTAGCATTTATGACCTACAAGTAGAGATACTTTTCAATGGAAGTGCTGACTCAATGAGGAGAAGAATAATTAAGCCAATAAAAGAAGGACTTAAAAATTTTAGTGATAGAAAAAAAAGCTCTATAAAAATACTTGATGTAGCTACAGGATCAGGAAGAACATTAAAACAATTAAGAGCCGCATTTCCTAAAGAAAAAATTGCAGGAATTGATTTATCTGATTCATATTTAAAAGAGGCAAGTAGATATATTTCAGATTTAGATGGAGATTTAATTCAATTAATAAAAGCTAATGCTGAAGAATTACCTTTTGAAAATGATAGTTTTCAATGCATTTCTTGTGTTTACTTATTTCATGAATTACCTAGAACAATTAGAGCAAAAGTATTAAATGAATTTTTTAGAGTTCTTGAGCCTGGGGGGATATTAGTATTAGCCGATTCAATTCAAATAAGTGATTCACCTGCTTTTACATCTGTAATGGAAAACTTCTATAAATCTTTTCATGAGCCTTTTTATTGTGATTACATAAAAGAGGATATTGATTCCAAAATAGAGGAAGTAGGGTTTAAAGATGTAAAATCAAAATCCTTTTTTATGACCAAAGTATGGTCTGCTGTAAAGTAAATAAAAAATTCTATGACCTATTGGGATAAAGAAACTATTCAGCTTGTTCAAAGTCTTAATGACAAATTAAAAATTGATCATTCTAGTTGGCATAAAGATAAAGGAAATAAATATAAAAGATCTGCAGAACTAATTTCGGCGGGATTATGCCATTTAATTATTTCTTGTAATGAAAAGGAAACTATTGAGTATATAGAAGAAAGTATTAAATGGTTAAAAGAAATTAACGTAGATCAACCATGCCCTAGTAAAAATCATCTTTTTAAAGCCAACTGAAGCCTATTACCTTTACTACTCCATCTAATGTCATCAAAACATTCATTAATGATGTAAAGGCCACGCCCACTTACACTACTTATTTTTTTTGGTAATTTATAATCTCTTTTTTTTATTTCTAGACCGTTACCTTGGTCTTGAATTTGCCAAACACACCAATTAGGAGTAATTATTCTTCTTACTCTAATATTTTTTTTAGGATCTAATTTATTTCCATGTTTTACTGCGTTAACTAGAGCCTCATGTAAACCAAGTTTTATAAGGTAGGTTGATTCAGAATTTTCAATAGGTTCTAATAATTGATCTACAAAATCATTTAACTGTAATGATGATCCGAATTCGAAGTTTGACCAGTTAATATTTGGTCTTTTAAAGAATTTTTTTAAAATATTTTTGCCCCGAAGTAAGGACATAATAATATTTTGATACTGTCTTAATTTTAACTTATTAAATACCTCGATTTAAAGAATATTATCATGTCTCTCTGCAATAGCAGGATGTCGCAGTATGGAGTCCATAAGTCGTACGCCTCTTAGTTGATTTATTAAAGGCATATGTCCATCAGGAGCATCCAATGACCAGCGAAAAGATCCAGGATATCTAGTCCATACGCCTTCTTTTTTCCAACCTATTTTCGGCCACATTAATTCATATTTTTTACCAACTGATTTTAATATCTTTGCTTGAATTGAGAATCCAAATCTACCAGTAGAATAAATAGTCCATAATCTATCTATTGTTTGTAGGTCTTTACCTGACATATTTTTAACTTCACTATAGAAAACATAACCACGTTTCTCAGCCAATTTTCCAGCTAATTTCCTTAAGTAGGTACTTGTTAATCTATCTGCCTCTTCAAATTTTTGCTCAACTAAAATCAATTGCAAATCTTCATAATTAATATCAATATCTGAATATGTATTAAACCAATTATTGAATTTAGAGTTTTCAAAGAATTCAGGTTTAAATTTTTTTAAAACTTGCAATATCCAACCAGCAGCCCAGTCATCTCCATCATTATCAAAGATATCAAAAAGTGAAGGGCCAAGATTAAAAATATTTTCGACTTCAGATTCTATTTGAGTTAATGAATTTATTCTTTTTCTTTGATTAGAATCTACAAATTTTTTAATCAGATCTAATGTAGGATTATTATAGTTATCTAGTTCTTTGTTATTCATTTTAAAAAATCTATCAAAAAAAATAAAAACTATCCATGTATTTCAAAAGAAAAGAACTAGAGAAATTTAGTAGTTTTAAAGGACCACTCATAGATGTTAGGAGCCCAGGTGAATATTATAAAGGACACATGCCTAATTCTATTAACATTCCATTATTTGATAATGACGAGAGATCAATTATTGGCACGATTTATAAAAAAGAAGGAAGAAAAAAAGCTGTCATAGAGGGTTTAAAATTTTTTGAAAAAAAAATGGAATTACTTCTTGATAATTTATTCATGAGTATTGACTCTTATAAAACTATTCCTAATAAAAATAATGAATTTTTTATCAGAATATATTGCTCTAGAGGTGGAATGCGTTCACAAAGCATTGCTTGGCTACTAGATAAATATAAATTAAATCCAATAACACTTAAGGGAGGATATAAAATATATAGAAGATGGGTATTAGATAGTTTCTCAAAAAAGTTAAATATAGTAGTAATTGGCGGAAAAACAGGAACAGGGAAGACAAGATTATTATCATTACTAGGGAAATATAAATATCAAACTATTGATCTTGAAGGATTTGCTTGTCATAGAGGAAGTACATTTGGAGGTTTAGGAATGAAAGATCAACCTTCAAATGAACAATTTGAAAATAAAATTGCAGAAAAATTATATTCCTTTAAAATTTCTAATAATATTTTTGTAGAAGCTGAAAGTGCAAATATAGGCAAATGCAAAATACCCCATGAATTCTTTAATCAAATGAAAAATTCTAGGAGAATAGAAATTATAAGGAGCGAATCTAACAGGTTAGATGAGTTGATAGATACATATAGTGTTTTTAAGAAAGAAGAACTCCAAGAATCTGTATTAAGGATTAAAAAAAGATTAGGGCCACAAAGAACAAAAATAGCTCTCGAATCAATTAATAATGAGAGATGGGATTTAGTTTGCAAATCAGTACTAGATTATTACGATAAATGTTATGAATATGAAAAGGTTGGCAAAACAAATATAAAGATATTAGATTTAACCGACAAAAAATATGATGAATGTATCCTAGAGTTAGTAAATAATGTTTTATAAATAACTACAAACGAATGTGAAAAATATTTCCTAAGATAATAAATTATTAAACTAACATTATGACAGCAAATAAAACTGCAAAAATACAATTTTATGATGGAACTGATGAACCTGTAGTGCCTGAAATTAGACTCACTAGGAGTAAGGATGGTACCACCGGTCAAGCTTTATTTTTGTTCGAAAAACCTCAGGCATTATCTTCAATTACGGATGGCGAAATCACAGGCATGCGTATGATTGACTCAGAAGGTGAAATACTAACTAGGGAAGTTAAAGTAAGGTTTGTTGATGGAGAACCAATATTTTTAGAAGCAGTATATATTTGGAAGAACCCATCTGACTTTGATAGATTTATGAGATTTGCAAATAGTTATGCCAAATCAAATGGATTAGGATATTCTGAAAAGAAGTAGAATATTGTGAAAATTGAATAGTTCTTCATATTTCAAGTTAGTTGTAATTTTAATCACTTCGTTAATAGTATGGACTTTAAGAGATTTTCTTCTCTTAATAATTTGTTCATTAGTAATTTCAAATATTGTATGTAATTTATGTAATCAAATACAAAAGGGATTAAAAATACCCCGACCGCTGTCATTGTTTCTAGTCTTAACTGTTATATCAGTAATAGTATTTACTATATTTATTCTTGTATTACCTCCGTTTATAAAAGAATTCAATGAAATACTAGTTGATATTCCAAATGGTTTATCAAGAATAAATATTTTGATTAATACAAACCTGAATAAATTTAATATTTTATTATATGGTGAACAATCAGAAAATGTTATAGACATTTTTAGTCTTATAAATAATGTAGTAACTATTCCAGATGCCTCAACTATTGCAAAAGCCATTCAAGAAAGTTTTAAAAATTTAATAAATATAGCCGGGAATCTTGGTTCAGGTCTTTTGAAATTAATATTCGTATTAGCAGTGAGTTTAATGATTTCTATTGAACCAAAACAATATAAAGAAAATATGCTTCTATTAATTCCAAAAAATTATCGCAACAAATTTAGAAATATTCTGGAAAAATGCAATACTGCATTAGCAAATTGGACCTTTTCTATGGTCATAAGCTCATTATCAGTAGGTATATTATCATTAATAGTTCTGTCTATATTAGACGTCAAATATGTTGTGTCAAATGCTTTAATAGCAATGGTTCTTAACATTATTCCAAATATAGGTCCAGTTATTAGTGGGATATTTCCAATCTCAATTGCACTACTAGATAATTTTTGGAAACCACTGGCCGTTTTAGGAGCATATGTAATCATTCAAAATATTGAAAGTTATATAATAATGCCATCTATTATGAAGAAAAAAGCAAACTTACTTCCTGGTTTAACATTAATTTCACAATTTGGATTTACATTCATTTTTGGTCCATTAGGCTTAATACTTTCTCTTCCATTAGCTGTAGTAATTCAGGTTTTAATCAAAGAATCATTTAAAGATATTTAAAAACTACTTTATTTTTTTATATAAATATGGGTAAGAAAAAAGTATAAAGAAAGCTAAGGGATGTTTACCAATAGCAAAATAGAGTGAATTAAAAGTAAAATGATCAAATAATATTCTTAGCTCAGTAGAAAGATCTATTAAAACTAAAGAAAATAAAATTATCAAATAGTAATTCAATTTCATAAAATTAGAAGCCTAATTCTCAGTCTTTAAGCAACAAAGATGGAGCCAATAAAATACTTGAATAACTTCCAACTATAATTCCTAATGATAAGGCTAAGGAAAACCAAAATAGCGAGTAAGATCCAAACAAAATTATGCTTAATAAAGGGATTAGAGTTGTAATACTGGTAAAAGCTGTTCTCCTAAATGATTCGTTTACTGATAATTGAATTGTTTCGTTATAGCCTTCTTTCTTTGATTTTAAATTTTCACGAATTCTATCAAAAATAACAACAGTATCATTTACAGAATAACCCGCAATAGTAAGCAAGGACACAGCAAATAAACTATTTACCTCGACAGATAATATAATTCCCAGCCAAGAGAATATACCGAAAACAATTAATAAATCATGGAATAAAGCTAATAATGCAAATAATGCATATTTTTTATCAAATCTAATAGTTATATATAAAGAAATTGCAAATAAAGAAACTAACAATGAAGTAACACAATTAGTAAGTAATCTTTTCCCAAGCTTTGGACCTATTAATCTTGAATCCTTACTCTCATAATTTAAAGGTCCAATAATATTATCAAGATTACTAATAAGATTATTTGATTCTTCGATAGTCAAATAAGGTGTTCTTATTGAAATCAATTTATTACTATTTTGGGATTGTAATTTAATATTATTAAACAAGTTTTTATTTTTAGAGTTCTCTCTTAGATTTTCTAAAACCGAATCAGGAGATAAATTAGAACATTCCTCCTTACAAATTCTCTCTATTCTTAGTTCATTTCCCCCAACAAAATCCATACCTAGATTAATAGGTTTCTTATAAGATGTATAAAAAGTAGAATATAAAATTCCTAAAAGACTCAACAAAATAAGAACGATTGAAAACCAAATTATCTTTCTTTTATTTTTTATTAGTTTAAGATTATATTTCATAGGAAATTAGAAAAAAAAATTTAATTTGAAAAATTATTCCTTGGCAGATAGAGATTTTTCTGTCTCAAAGATTGATATATTGTAAAAAATCGCAAAATATTTTTAGAACAATTTAATGAGGTAAACAAGCTTATTAAGACTCCAATACCTAATGTTGCCGCAAAACCCTTAACAAAATTTGTTCCTAATAAAAACAATACAAAACAACTAAGAAGAGTTGTAATATGGCCATCAACTATGGATGAATTAGCTCTCTGAAAACCGCTATCAATAGATCTTGTAAGAGTATTACCATCATATAATTCTTCTCTAATTCTCTCAAATATTAGAATATTTGCATCAACAGCCATACCAATACTAAGTATAAGCCCAGATATTCCAGGTAAAGTCAAAGTTACAGGAATTAGAGAATATATGGCTAAGTTAAAGAAACCATAAAGTACTAGAGAAAGAACTGAAACAAATCCTAGAATTCTATAATTAAAAATCATAAAAATACCAACAAAAATTAACCCACTAATAGCTGCATAAAGACTTTTTAAAATATTTTTGTATCCCAATAGAGCCCCTATTGTGTTAGTTTCTACTATTTCAATTGGCAATGGCAATGAGCCTCCTTTAAGTTGAACTTCTAATTCTCTAGCATTTTCAGCACTAAAATTACCACTTATTGTTGCTGATCCACCTGTAATCCCAGTACTAGCAAACTGATTACCAACACTGGCTTCACTTATTGATTCACCATCTAAAATGATAGCCAATAGTTGATTAGTGCCAGCAATTGACTTTGTAATTTCTGCAAACTTTTCACCTCCTGAATTACTAAAAGTTAATAAAACTTCCCAATTACTATTTGTTTGTTCTTGTCTCCTTCCTGCGTTAATAAGATCCTTACCAGATAAATCTGTTTTAATAAATAAATTTGTAATTTCTTTATCAACATATTTTTTGATTTCAATTAACTTCCCATATAAATCATTACTAGTAGATGAGTAATTCAATTCTTGCTCTATATCTTTAAGATCTTCTTGAATAATTTTTAAGTTATTATCATTTTGACTTTTTTCTGCAAAAGAATATTGTCCAATTAATTCTTTAATAGTCAATCTCTGTAATTGCAGGGTTTTTAAATCTGTAGATGTTCCTTCCTTTTGGGTTCTAAATTCTAATAAAGCAGTCTTACCTAATACCCTTGAAGCAACTAATGGATTTTGTTCACCTGGTAATTCTAAAATCAATTGATCTCCACCAAGGGTTTGCAAATTAGACTCAGAAACTCCTAAATTGTTAACGCGCTTATCTATAACCGAATTAACTGCTTCAAGTTCATCCCTTGTTACCTTACCTTCCTCTTTAATAATTTGTAGTGTAAGTTGAGAACCCCCTTGTAAATCCAATCCCAACTGTAAGGGATAATTTATTAATAGATAAACAGATAAAGTAAGTAGAAATATAATAAAAAAAAGCCAACCTTGCCTTCTTTTCATTGTCTATATACTCCCACTAATTAAATCTTCTACTTTTTCAACTATTTGATGTGGTTGGATTATTGTCAAATTCTCAAGATTTCCATTGTAAGGAGTTGGAATATCCTGACTAGATAATCTAATTGGTCGGGCATCAAGATCGTCAAAACACTCTTCTGTTATTAAGGCAATTAATTCTGCACCAATACCTCCAGTCTTCATACATTCTTCAACAATAACTACTTTATTTGTTTTTCTTATTGATTTTGAGATGGTTTCCATATCAAATGGTTTTAAACTTATTAAATCTATTAACTCAACATCTATTCCTTTTTTTTCTAATTCTTCAACAGCTTTAAGGCAGTGATGTCTCATTCTTGAATAAGTCAATAAAGTAATATCTTTCCCTTCTTTTACAACGTCAGCCTGATCTAAAGCGCAAGTATAATCACCCTCAGGTAATTCTTCAGACAAATTGTATAGAAGAACATGTTCGAAAAATAGAACCGGATTATCATCTCTTATAGCTGCTTTCATTAAACCTTTAGCATTTGTAGGTGTACTACATGCAACAATCTTTATGCCAGGAACTGCATGAAAATATGCTTCAAGTCTTTGACTGTGCTCAGCACCAAGTTGACGGCCAACTCCTCCAGGTCCTCGAACTACTGCTGGTATTTTATAATTTCCGCCACTTGTATATCTAAGCATACCCATATTATTTGATATCTGATTAAAAGCTAAAAGCAAAAAACCCATATTCATTCCTTCTACTATTGGTCTTAAGCCAGTCATTGCTGCACCCACAGCCATACCCGTAAAACTATTCTCTGCAATTGGAGTATCTAAGACTCTTAACTCTCCATATTTTTCATATAAATCCTTAGTTACCTTATAAGATCCTCCATATTGACCAACATCTTCTCCCATAACGCAAACATTTACATCATTTGCCATTTCTTCATCAATTGCCTCTTTCAAAGCATTAAATAATAATGTTCCAGCCACAATTAATTACCTAATTAATCACATATATAATCCTACCACTTTGAATAATTCAACCTCCTTCAGCGAAAGTTATGAGTAGTATTATTGATAAAATCATTCCAGGAGAGAGCAAAAGGACTAAAAGTCCTAAGTCATGTAAAGACATTCAAAGAAAGTGTTTTCTTAATAATATTGGGAATTCAATTTTTCTTCAGAAAAAAACTGCGAATAAATACAATAAAAAGTCCTATACCTATAAAAGCAAAAGAGAAAGTTAGCAAAAATGATAATCCAATTATCAAGGTATTAATACTAGAAGAAATATTTTGAACTATTTCAGAAGAATTAGATGGTTTATGTACTGAAAAATAAATTGCAATTTTATTACTTAAAAAATAAAAAAATATAAATAATAAAAAACTTGTTAATGATCCTACAATAAAATTTAACGGTCCTTTTTCGGGAATGTTTTTTTCAATAATCTCAGTACTATTATCAGCCACAATAAAATTTTTTATAAAAAAATTTATATGAATGTTATTCCCTTTTCAAGGAAAGTGCAAACCCATGAATCGTAACCTTTATTTCTAAATAATTTATAATTTGCAGTAAATTCTTTTTTAGCAATCTCTATATCTTTAAAGAGTGCAAAGCATGTAGGTCCTGATCCACTCATTGAAAAAGTGAGACAATTTTCTAATTTAGAAAGTAAATATAATGCCTGCTTTACAGAATCATTTTCATTTTCAACAACTAACTGCAAATCATTTTTAATAAATAAATGTTGATTATTAAATTTTAAGTTATTTAAACCATTATCTCTTAAATTTTTTCTTATGTTCTCAATCATTTCTCTATCAGTAAGATATAGATCACAAAATCTATTACTATATTTTTTATAAGTTTCAGCTGTAGATACTGATACATTTCGATTTTTTAAAAGAATTACTCCATATTTAAAGTTTGAATCTAATTTCTCCAAAATTTCTCCTCTTCCAAAACATAATTGAATACCACCATTTATAAAAAAGGGAATATCAGATCCTAAAGTCGATGCTAATGAACATAATATTTCTCGATCTAAGTTCAAATCCCATAACTTATTAAGACCAATTAATGTTGCTGCTGCGTTACTGGATCCACCAGCTAATCCTGCGCCAATTGGAATATTTTTTCTTAAAAATATATTCGCACCGTAATCTATATTTGTTTTTTTCTTTAATAGATTTGCCGATTTAACAATTAAGTTATCATCAGATAAGCTTAAATTATTGCAATCAGACTCAAGTTTAATTAAACCTTTATTATTAATTTCAAATTCTAAGTAATCAGAAAGATCGATATTTTGCATAATCATTGCTAACTCATGAAATCCATCCTCTCTTTTACCAATAACTTCAAGGTGCAAATTTATTTTGGCAGGAGATTTTATATTAATTTTCGTTTTAGCTAAATCTTGCATATACTTAAATTTTTATTTTTTAATTTTAATACAATTTTCTGCAAGCTTAATCCATTGGTCAATTGAAATATCTTGTGGTCTTAAATTAAAACAAACTTTTGAAGATTCAGATAATTCATTAATCTCTTCATTTGAAAATATTGAATTAAGAGTATTTCTAAGCATTTTTCTTCTTGAATTAAATGAAATTTTAAGAAGTTTATCTATATATTTTTCTAGACTAATTTCTAATCTTAAATCATTTTTAATTGGTTCGAAAACTACTAAAGAAGAAAAAACTTTTGGAGGCGGACTGAATGATGAAGGAGGTACATCGCAAATTCTTTTTATTTTTGATAAGAGTTGCATTCTTATACTAAGCGCACCAGCATTGGGACTTCCTTCTTTTGACAAAATCCTATCTACAACATCTTTCTGCATCAAAAATATTATTTTTTCGTAACTATAGTTTTTTATAATACCCAATCGTCCTACGAAAATATCTAATATTGGGCCAGTTATATTGTAAGGAATATTTGCAATGACTTTAGTAATCTTCTTATTAATCGAATTTAAATTTACAGAAAGAATATCTCCCTGCTGAAGTGAAAACTTATCATTATCATTGAATTTATCATTTAATAAATTTATTAAATCTTTATCTAATTCAATCGCATGCAATTTTTTAATTTCAGAATCCAATAACTTAGATGTTAACGCTCCTCTACCTGGACCAATTTCTAAAATAAAATCATTTTCATTAAGAACAGCAGTTTCTTTAATTTTTTCTAATATTTTTTTATTTACCAACCAGTGTTGTCCAAATCTTTTTTTTTGATGATAGTTTTTAGAATTCATCTAAAAGATAAATAATATGTTTAAATTAAGTATGAATTTATTTAATACTTTATATCATGAGCTTATCAAAAAAAAATTTAGATAAACTCAATAAATTTAAAAAAAATCAAAATTTACATAACGAAAATAAGAATATAAGTAATTTCACAAATATATCTAACAATAATAATTTAATAACCAATCCCCTTAATTCAGAAGATCCCAATAAAATTTTCTACTCGTTAATTGATAATTCAGAATCTTTAGAAGAAACTTCTAAGGTTAATAATTCACTAAGAAAAAGTGAGATTAATCAAATTAATATGAATTCTAGAAAATCTAATTTCTCTAAGAAGTTAACAACTGAAGAAGAACTATATGATGAATTTAATTATCTTCTTGATGAATAATTAATTTTAATATTGACTTATGCTTCAGATTAATAGATTAAAAATTTATGCTATCGGAAAAATAAAGAAACTTTGGATTAGAGATGGAATTAATCAATACAAAAAAAGAATGCCTGAACTTATTATTAATGAGTTAAAGACTTTTAACTTAAATAATCTCAGATCCAATAACAATATTATTATCTGCCTAAGTGAAGAAGGTAAGCAATTTAATTCAGTTGAACTATGTTCTTTACTCTTAAATTTTAAAAATAAAAAAATTAACTTCTTAATAGGTGACACTGACGGAATTAGTTCAGATATAAAAAAAAATTCAGATCTTATACTAAGCCTTTCCCCTTTAACTTTTCCTCATGAATTAGCCAGATTAATTCTAATTGAGCAAATCTATAGAGCTTTTTCTATATCTAACAACTCCCCTTACCATCGTTCTTAAAAAGATTAAATTTAATCTAAAATTAATCTATAAAACTCTAAATATCTAACTATTTTTTAAATTTTTACTATATAGTACATATATACTATTAATTTAAGTCTTTGGATTCCTTCGATTCAGCTACTAAAAAGTTCAAAATCCCCTTATTAAATGATTCGGTATCTGCAGGATTTCCTTCTCCCGCAGATGATTATACAGAAGAAAATATTGATTTAAATGAACATTTAATATCTAATCCGTTTAGCACTTTTTTTCTTAGGGTTAAAGGTGACTCAATGATAAATGCGGGAATTAAAGATAAAGATTTAATAATAGTAGATAAGAGTTTAATAGCCAAGCCAGGGAATATTATCATTGCAATGATAGACGGGGAATTTACAATAAAGAGATTATCTATAAAAAATGATGAATTATATTTAAAAGCAGAAAATCATAATTATCCTGATTTTAGATTCAAAAACCATATTGATGTACAGATATGGGGGGTTGTTATTTATTCAATACATAGCTATTTATGAGTATTTCAAGTATTGATGCTATAGCTCTCATAGATGCTAATAATTTTTATGCGTCATGTGAACAAAATATTAATCCTCATTTAAGAAATAAACCAGTAGTAATTTTATCTAACAATGACGGATGTATCATTGCAAGAAGTCCTGAAGCACGAGCTTTAAAAATTAAAATGGGAACTCCTTATTTTAAAGTCAGAGAAAAACTAGATAAATTAGATGTAGCAGTCTTAAGCTCAAACTACTCGCTTTACGGCGATATGAGCAGAAGACTAATGAATTTACTAAAAAACAACTGTGAACAAATAGAAATTTATTCCATTGACGAAGCATTTGTCTCAATTGCTAGACCTAATGATAAAAATCTATATCCTTGGGCAAGGAACATAAGATCATTAATATATCAGAATCTAGGGATTACCATAACAGTAGGAATAGGAGAAAACAAAGTAAGAGCAAAAATTGCTAATAAATTAGCTAAAAATATTGATTATTCAGCTGGAATATTTGATTTAGCTAGAACCAAAAATGAGAATAATTATTTAAAAAGAATTAATGTAGATAAGATATGGGGAGTAGGAAAACAAACCTCTAATTGGTTGCAAAGTAAAGGTATTAAAAATGCGAGAGAATTAAGAGATATGGAAGAAAATGAAATCATTAAGAAACTAGGCATAGTAGGAAAAAGATTGCAATTAGAGCTGAAAGGTTATAAATGTCTGCCTATAGAAAAAAACAAAAAATCAAAAAAAGAAATCCAGGTAAGCAGGAGTTTCGGTACTCCTGTCACAAAATTAGAAGACTTAACTCAAGCACTGGCGACTCACGCAATAAAAGCATCTGAAAAAATGAGAAGTCAGAATTTGCAATCGTCTGATATTAGAGTATTTGCCAGAACCAGTAAATATTCAAGTCAAAATTATCAAAGAAGCGCTAATAGAAAACTTACAAATGCAACAGACGACACAAACAACATTTTAAAAATAGTAGTTGAATTATCTAAAGAAATTTATAATCCCGAATATAAATTTTCAAAAGCTGGTGTTTTAATGCAGGATTTAACTAATAGAGAATATTTACAGCAATCAGTTATCAATTACAAATCTCAGAAAGAACTAAAAAAATCAGCAAATCTAATGAGAACTATTGATTTATTAAATAAAAGATTTAATAAAAATGCAATTACATGGGCTATTGCAAAAAATCCAAAAAGTTGGGCGATGAATAAGAATTTCTTAAGTCGCTCATCTACAACTGATATAGACCAGATCCCAACTATAGTAAAATAAAGATAACATGGAATTTATAATATTTTTAAGCAAATTAGACAAAGAGATTCTGGACTTATTAGTAAAAGCAAACTACCTAGTGGAAGAAAATAAAATTGAATGTCTCTTAAATAAAGAAATAAAAGGACTACATAATTTTGTAGAAAATAAAATAATAATATGTACTGAGAATGCAAAAAGGAAAACAAATTATAGAAATGAAAAGAAGGGACAAAAGAAAGATAACTTCAAAACAGAATTGGCAATAAGAAAAGCATTAAGACACGAAGCTACTCATGCTATACAAAAATGTAATGGCAATAAAACAGTGGGTGATATAAAAAATTTAGAAGGTAAATTACATCAAAGTAAGAAAAAAGCATTAAGCTTCTCTACTTCCAATTTTTCTGGAAATTATGCGAAAGAAGTAGAGGCTTATATTCTTGAAGACAAACCCAAAAAGGTGAAAAAAATGATTAAAAAATACTGTCTATAAATTTAAAGAAAAGATATTAACTAGCAATGAAGTTACCACAACGTTGTTTATCTAAAAAATTAATGTGTTGTCTTTCTAAGTAATATAATTCCTGAAATTTAATAGCATCTGAGTTTAAATCCTTAAAAAGATCATCTATCTCTTTACTTGTATTTGAGGAACCTGAAGAAGGATTTTCAATTAAGATAGATATGCAATTTTCTAAAGTTTTTAATCTTTGAGAACCCCAAGATTCGATCAGATGTCTACATCTTTTTAAAGAATTATATTTCTCAAGAAGCGATAAAGTTCCAAGTAAATTATCTTTTGGATTACTAAGCAAAGTTAGAAATAACTCATTTGGATTAACAAAAATATTGATTTTATTTAATACATCAGAATTATTAAGAGCTAAGTAGTCAGGTAAAAGTGAAATTAAGTTAATGGCAGAAAACTCTTTTTGAAGAATTTGAGTATTTGCTTTTTTTAATTCATTTAAATAATTTAAACCCAAATTATTTTGCTCAATTTTTGAAATAGTTTCCCATAAATTTTGAATATATTTAGTATTGAAGCAATTAATCTCTCTTTTGTGAAATTCATCTCGAATAAAAAGCCGAAGATCAGGACAATGTAAATAATAAAAAATTATTTCAGATTCATTTTTCTCACGCCGAGAAATTTCATTTGGTTGTTCAAATTTTTTTGATCTGCCGTGCCAACGAAATCCCTTAACTTGATTTCGTAAATCTTGTTCAAACTGTATAGCTAATCTTGCTTGTCCCTTACTCAATCGTTCAGAAACTTTCTGTAAGTAATGAGTTCTAGTTAATGATTGAGGTAATTTACTCAACAATTTTACCAATAATGAAATAACACTCTGGAAATTTTCAGACTTAGTTAAATCTTTATCTTTAAAAATCTGATCAATCTCCCAATCAATCCAAAAGGATGAATTATCAATTAAGTTATAATAATCGTCTCGAGTATGAATATTCAAAAATTCGTCGGGATCTTTAAAATCATTTAGTTGAAGTATCTTAAGATTTATTTGATCATGAAGAGATAAGCTTTCTACTTCTTTTATAACTCTTTTTGTAGCTAATATTCCTGCATTATCAGAATCAAAATTCAAAATAATATTTTTATTATCTGTGCATCTACATAATTGAGAAATTTGATACTTATTTAATGCAGTGCCGAGAGAGGCTACCGAATTAGAAATACCATTTGAGTGAAGAGAAATTACATCAAAGTATCCTTCAACAACAATAGCTTTATCTCTTTTTCTTATATTGCTAGATGCTTTTTCAAATGCAAAAAGCATTTTCCCCTTTTCAAATATCTCTGATTCAGGAGAATTAAGATATTTAGGTTCCTGTCCATCAAGTGATCTTCCACCAAATGCAACAACTCGTCCTTGCATATCATGTATTGGGACGATTAATCTATTTCTAAAACGATCATACATCTTATCAGAATTATCTTTAGAAACTACAAGACCTGAAGCCAGAATAAGTTTAGTAGGAAATTTTTCTACCTTGGATAGATAATTAAATAAATCATTCCATGAATTTGGGGCAAATCCTAATTCAAATTCATCAATAGTTTTATTACTCAATTTTCTCTTTGATGTTAAATATTTCAAAGCTTCGACACCTAGAGAATTATTTAATTGAGACTTAAACCAATTTTTAGTGACTCTTAATATTTTATAAAGCTCTTCCTTTCTAGATAATTGTTTTTTGTAAGCTTCTATTTGAGGACCCTCAAGATTTTCAACATTAATATTATTTTTCTTAGCGAGAGAAAGTACAACATCAGAAAAATTTGCACGAGTAAATTCCATTAAAAATTTAATAGAGTTACCGCCAGCACCACAAGAAAAACAATAATAGAATTGTTTACTTGGTGATACTGTCATAGATGGCTTAGTATCATCATGAAAAGGACAAATTCCAACAAATTCCTTGCCTTTCTTCTTAAGAACAATATGTTCAGATATAACGTCAACAATATCTGACTTTTCCTTAACCTCTTGAATAGTTCTTGGATGTATTGAATGAACCATTGAGATTTTTTCAAAATAAATAATGTTTATTTGTTATAGGTCAAAATCAAATAAGAATCTACTTAATTTCACAATAAAACTATTTTAAAAATGATAAATATCTCAGAATTAGAAAAAAAATTTAATTCATTGAAAAAGTTTAATTTGGTATTTGCCTCATTCTTTTTTAGTTTGATGACTTTGTGCGTAAAAAATATTGATAAAAGGATACCTATTTATGAATTGGTCTTATTCAGATCATTGTTAAGTTTAATAATTACATTATTCATAATTAATCTAAAAAATATAAATCCCTGGGGCAAAAATAGACCCCTACTTTTCTTAAGAGGTATTCTAGGAACTTTAGCTTTAGTTTGTATTTTTTATGCGATAAGAAAAATGCCCCTTAGTATATCTACTGTTATTCAGTACACATATCCTATTTTTATATCAATATTTGCGGGCATTTTTATAAACGAAAAAATTACTCGGAATATAATTTTTGCTTTAATTATTGGCTGGATAGGAATATTAGTGATATTGAACCCAAGTCAATTATCAAATATAAACGTTGAAATTGAAAAAGTTTCTATTTCGATAGCATTTCTTGGGGCAATTTGCACTGCATTAGCTTACGTTACAGTGAAGAAACTTTCATTTACTGAAAATGTTTATGTAATTATTGAATATTTTCCTCTTGTTTCTTTTATAACATTATTGCCAATTACATTGATCAACTGGGTTACACCAAGTTGGAATGAATTAGTTTGGATAATTGGCATTGGCTTATTTACTCAATTAGGTCAGACTTTTTTAACTATAGGATTAAAAAATTTACCTGCTTCTGAAGCTTCAACAATTAACTATTTACAAGTTTTATTCGGATCAATTTGGGGGTTTTTATTTTTTAATGAAATAATAAACATAAATTTTTTATTAGGCGCTCTGCTAGTTTTATTAGGAACTATTATATCTTCAACCAAAATACGTAAAAGGATATAAAATAATAAAAAATACCATGCTTAGTGATGAAATTATTTTTGTTTGCAATTTTTTTCCTTTCTCCATTTCTTCAAGCACAAGCATCAACGCCAAAGTCCTCAACATGTACCAGAAAGGAATATCGAGAAGAATATATTCCTGGAACTCAATCAAGTCCAGGTTACGTAAAAAATTATGTAGTTGATATAGAAATCCCTTGTGGAGGTGAGCAAGCACAAAAAGTTGATGATAATGATTGCAGTGAAGGTTCAGTTATCGGGGGTCTTCTGGGTGCTGGTTTAGCTCTTTCCTCTACTAGAGGAAAAGATAGATTTTGGGCAGTGCCAGCAGGAGGAACTGCAGGAGCACTAATTGGTTGTCAAGTGGATGGTGGTTAATTGATTAGTTGGATTAATGGAGAACTAGTTGATTTTTGGCAAACTAATCAAAAGTTTTTTGTTTTAATAAATTGTCAAGGATTAGGATACGAAGTTCAAATTTTAGAATCCTTTTTTCTCAAATTAAAGAAAGACACCATATCAAATAAAATAATAACTCTATGGGTAAAACATATTAAGAAAGAAGATTCAGATTTACTATTTGGTTTTACATCACAAGATCAAAAAAATTTCTTTACTGAAATTTTAAGAATTAGAGGTGTTGGATCTCAAATTGGTATGGGGATATTAAATAAATTTTCCATTAGTGAAGTTATCAATGCAATAAACTCTCAAAACAAAAAATTATTCTGTTCTGTTCCTGGTATAGGACAAAAAATGAGTGATCGGTTAATTTTAGAATTAAAAAGTAAATTTAAAAGTGAAATTCAATTTGAAGAAGATAGAATTAAAGATGAATTTGAGATTAAGGCTCCTGAAATTAATAAAATGATACAGGACCTTCATTTAACCCTTCAATCATTAAATTATAGAAATAAAGAAATAAATACTATTTTGCCAATTATTATTAAAGAAGTAGATCTCATTGATAAAAAAGAAAATAATTTATCATTTGAAAATTTATTGAAATTAGCTATGAATTATCTTGACAAGGATAGTAGTAATTTACCCAGATGACGTAGTATCATATATTAACGGAGATAAATTTTATGTCTTTAAATACAGCTGAAAAACAAAATCTTATTGAGACCCATCAAGTACACCCCACTGATACAGGTTCAGTAGAAGTTCAAGTTGCAATGCTTTCTAAAAGAATTTCGAAGTTAAGTGACCATCTGCAAGGGAATATACATGATTTCGCCTCAAGGCAAGGTTTATTAAAAATGATTGGCAAAAGGAAAAGATTACTATCCTACATAAAAGACAAAAACGTTCAGAAATATCAAGATTTAATAAAGAAAATTGGAATCAGAGGTTGATTTCAGTTAATGAAAAAAAAACAATCTAAAAAAAAGAAACAAAATAAAAAAAATTACTCCGAAAAAACATCTTTTGCTAACCTAGAAAAAAAGGCTAATATAATAGCTACTCCTAAGCGATCAAGTGGTATTCCTAAATATGTAGCTGATAGGATGGCAAGAAGAATATTTTTTACAGCAGGAATACCGACAATATTAGGAATGTCAGTTTTTGTTGTTAGCTACATCATTGTTACAAGAAATATTGCTGAAATTCCTCCTTCCTCAACAATTGCAATTTCAGCATTATTTTTCTTATTAGGTCTCGCAGGATTAAGTTTTGGAATATTATCAGCTAGTTGGGATAAAGAGCCTGGTTCTTTTTTCGGTATTGAAAATATTCCAATGAATATACAACGAGCAAAAGCAGCCTTTAAACCCGCAACTCAAAATTTTGAGGATAATAGTTAATCTAGGAAACTAAAGATTTCAACTGAACTTGGAAAGATTTCTCTTCTAGTAATTTGCATGCTCCCTTAATATCACCAATACAAAATTGTTCACCAAATTTGACGTAAGTAATACTATTTTTATTTCTTACTGCAGCTAAGACTGGAACCTTGGTTCCACATCTACCTTTATCTGGTTTAAATTTAATTAAACAATCTCTCAAAGTATTTTGTACTCTTACATCTGATGCTTGAGAACTTTCAAGATTAATAATAAGCAATTTAAGGTTATCTATTTCTCTACAATCATCAATTATTAATTGAGTCTTATCACTTTTTTTATCTATTGTTCCCCACACCAATAATCTAGTATCAGTCAAAAGAAATTCCGATAATCTAACATAAGTTTTTGGGAAAACTATTGCTTCACAACTTCCAGAAAGATCTTCCAACTGAACTATAGCCATCCTATCTCCTTTTCTAGTTGTGATTTGCTTCAAATCAGGGATCATCCCAACTAAAGAGACCTTGGTTCTATCTTTTGTTTCTTCTAACTGCGAAATGCCTATAGGAGATATGAGTTTTGCTGGCTTAGTTAAATGTTTTAGAGGATGATCAGATAAATAAAAGCCTAATAGCTGCTTTTCTAACTTTAATTTCTCAATAAGAGAATAATCATCAACTTTAGACAATTGTGCATCTGAAAACGCGACATTAGAAAATTCCTCTTTAGAGTCAAATAAATTTCCTTGCCCGGATAACCTATCACGATTTCTTGATGAGGCCCACTCAATAACATGTTCGAGATCTGACAATAATTGAGCTCTATTATTATCATTTGAAAACTCATCTAGTGCTCCACAATGAATTAGAGATTCGAGACTTCTTTTGTTAAGAACATTGGAAGGTAAACGATCGCACAAATCCGATAATGACCTAAAGTTTCCAAATCTCTCTCGGTTTTCAATTATATTTCTTATTGCAGAATCCCCTAAATTCTTAATGGCAGATAGGCCGAATAAAATCTGATTATTATTAATAGTAAAATCAACCCCAGAAAAATTAATGCTGGGTGAAATAACCTCTATTCCCATGGAATAACAATTAGAAATATATCTTTGCATCTTGTCGCTAGAGCCAGAATTTACGCTTAAAAGGGCTGCCATATATGCAACAGGAAAATGGGCTTTCAAAAATGCAGTTTGATAAGTTACAGCACCATAAGCAGTTGAGTGACTTTTATTAAAACAATATTCTGCAAATAAAACCATTTGATCAAAAAGATCATTTGCTAATTTTTCATTTACACCTTTCTCCATAGAACCATTTACAAAAATATTCCTATGCTTTACCATCTCAGATACTTTCTTTTTCCCCATAGCTCGTCGAAGTAAATCAGCATCTCCTAAAGAGTAACCAGCTAGGTCCTGAGCAATTTTCATGATTTGTTCTTGATAAACCATAATTCCATAAGTTTCAGTGAGGATTGACTTAATAAAAGGATGAGGGAAATCAACCTTTTCGTTTCCATTTTTTCTATTTATGAATTTAGGTATAAGGCCTGCATCAAGAGGACCAGGTCTATAAAGAGCCAATATTGATGAAATATCCTCTAGAGAGCTAGGTTTGAAATCCCTAACGACCTGTTTCATACCGGAAGATTCAAGTTGAAATATACCTTCAAGATCTCCTCTCCCGATAAGATCAAAGGTTTTACCATCATTTTGCGGTAACTCATCAATATTTATTTTCCTTCCCGTAGATTGGTTAATTAGAGAAACTGTTTTTTCAATCATTGTCAGATTCTTAAGACCCAAGAAATCCATTTTCAATAATCCAAGTGATTCGATATCGTCCATAGAATATTGAGTTATTATTTGCCCTTCATTATTTCTTTGAAGAGGTACAAGTTCGTCAAGAGGATCTGATGCGATAACAACTCCAGCAGCATGAACTCCATATGTTTTATTAGTGCCTTCAATTCTCAAAGCCAAATCAACCCATTTTTTCACCCTATGATCATTAATATATTTTTCTCTAAACTCTTGGCTAGGAGAATTCTTGTCAATCATTTCATTTAATTTATAAGGTTTACCTCTTACAACCGGTATTAACTTAGCCAATTTGTCCGCTTCTCCATATGGTATATCTAAAACCCTTGCAACATCTTTTAAAACCGCCTTAGAGGTCATCTTATTGAAAGTAATTATTTGCGCCACTTTATCCTCTCCATAACGATTAGTAACATAATCTATAACTTCATTTCTCCTATCAATACAAAAGTCGGTGTCAATATCTGGCATTGACTTTCTTGCTGGATTTAAAAATCTCTCAAACAACAATCCATGCTCAACAGGATCTATATTTGTAATTTGAAGAGCATAAGCTACTAATGAGCCTGCTGCAGAGCCTCTACCTGGTCCTACAGCGATAGAGTTATCTCTAGCAAATTTGATATAGTCCCAAACGACCAAAAAATAATCTGGGAAACCCATATCTTTAATAATTTTTAATTCGGAAGATAATCTTTTTTTATAGTTCTCATCAACTTCTGAAAGATCATTTTTTTTAAGTCTTTTTAAAAGGCCTTTATTAGATAATTGTGTAAGGAAAGAAAATGAATCTGTATCTTCGTTAAGAGGGAATTTTGGCATTCTATAATTACCAAACAAATCAAATTCTTCAACTTTCTGAGAAATTTCGACTGTATTGTTCACCGCCTCAACAATTAATTCATCATCTATATGATCTTTAAAAAGTCCAAGCATTTCATTTTCACTTTTAATATATTCTGTACCGGTATATCTCAATCTTTTTTCATCACTTATTAGTTTTCCTGTTAATACACAAAGCAAAGCGTCATGTGCTTCAACATCCATACTTGATAAGTAGTGAGCGTCGTTGGTTGCAATGACTTTTATTTGGTGCTTCTTCCCAATTTTTATTAATTCAACATTAACAATTCTATCCTCAATAGAGCCGTGATCTTGTATTTCTAGATAAAAGTCATCAGCAAATAATTTTTTATACCAAAGAGCTATTTCCTCTGCTACGTCTAATCTACCTTTTAAAATAGCCTGAGGTATTTCTCCACCAAGACAAGCTGTAGATATTATCAGACCATCTCTATATTTGCTTAAAAGAGATTTATCAATACATGGTCTTGAAAAAATGCCTCGACCTCTCATCCCGTTCAGGTGACTAATTGTTGTCAATTTCACTAGATTCTTATAGCCAGTATAATTTTTTGCTAACACAACCAAATGATATCTTTTTTCTTTTTTTGGTTGAGGATCATCAATAGATCCATTAATCACGTACATTTCATTACCAATAATTGGTTTTATACCTTTCTCTTTACACTTCTTGACCAAATCAAGAACACCATACATAACTCCATGATCAGTAAGAGCTATCGATTCCATTCCAAGATCACAAGCTCTTTCTACAATTTTTGAAATTTGACTGGCACCATCAAGTAAACTATAGTCACTATGATTATGAAGAGGAACGAAAGCCATATTCAAATAATTTATATATACAAGATAGAGAAAATTTCTAAAATATCTATACTTTGTGATTACAAGTTAATTATTAATACAAATTTAAAATAAAGGTCTATTTTTAATTACCTGAGCATCAATTTCAAATATATTTGCGGCATTCAATATCTTATATTCTTCTAATACATTGCCTATCAATTGTATTCCTATAGGTAATCCTTTAGTATCAAAACCACAAGGAATGCTGATCGCTGGGAGGCCTGCTAAATTAGCTGGAACAGTTAACAGATCAGACAAATACATTGAAAGTGGATCATTGACAAAATCTCCCTTCAGAAAAGCAGTGGTTGGGCAAGTTGGAGTTAATAAAACATCTGCTTTCTTAAAAGAATTATCAAAATCTTTTCTTATAAGTGTCCTAACTTTTTGTGCCTTCTTGTAATATGCATCACTGTACCCAGCTGACAAAGCATAAGTACCTATCAATATTCTTCTTTGTACCTCATCTCCAAAACCTTCAGCTCTACTTTTTGAAGTCATATCTATAAGATTTGAACCTTCATTCGATCTGTAGCCATATTTAACTCCATCATATCTAGCTAAATTTGCGGATGCTTCAGATGGTGCAATGACATAATATGTCGCAATTCCATCGTTAAATCTAGGACATTCAACTTCTATAATTTCAGCCCCTAAAGCTTGGAATCTATCAACTCCAGAAAGAACAGATTCCTTAACTTCTGGATTAAGCCCTGGGTGTTCAAAACATTCTTTAATGATTCCAATTTTTAAACCCTTTATAGATTTATTCAAGTCAGTCAAATAATTTGGTACTGGCTTATCAAGGCATGTTGAGTCAAAAGGGTCCTTACCAGATATTGAATAAAGAATTTCAGCTGCATCTGAAACAGAATTTGTGATTGGGCCGATTTGATCAAGAGAGCTAGCAAATGCTACAAGTCCCCATCTACTAACTCTGCCATAAGTAGGTTTAAGACCTACTACACCACAAAAAGAAGCCGGTTGCCTTATTGATCCACCTGTATCAGAACCTATAGCAGCTGCACAAAATCCAGCGGCAACTGAAGCAGCACTACCGCCTGAACTTCCTCCTGGCACTCTATTAATATCCCATGGATTTGAAGTGACTCCAAATACAGAGGTTTCCGTTGAACTACCCATTGCAAATTCGTCTAAATTTGTTTTTCCTAAACAAATTCCCCCTGAAGACCATAATTTACTCGATGCGGTGGATTCATAAGGCGCAACAAAATTTTTGAGCATTTTACTTGCACAAGTTGTTGCAACTCCTTTGATGCAAATATTATCCTTTATTGCTATTGGCATCCCCGCCAGAGGAGGCAGTTTTTCTTTATTTTGAATTAATTTATCAATATTCTCTGCTTGCGCGATAGCACTATCTTTTGTGGTACAAATATATGAGTTAATTTCAGGATCTTTTTGATCGATTTTAGCAAAGATATCATTTATTAATTCCTTAACAGAAACGTTATTGCTGGCGATTTCATTTCTTAAAGAATTAAAATTCATTTCTAAAAATCAGATTTATCAAACAGTTAATGGTTCTTCTTTTTTGCAACGTACTAGACTGTATTTAATATTTTCAGACCCTTCATCAGTAAGATCTTTTATAAAATAAGATATATTTTCATTTAAACTACGTTTAGTAATGAATGGGCCGAACCAGTAGATACTACTAGGTTGATCTGTCTCAATTTTAGCCCACCAGGCTAATCCGAGTTTGTTTCCAAAATTTCTAATCAATTTTTTTGGCCTATTAGACCGTTAATACTTGTTAAATTCTATACAATTTTGCAGTGAAAATTCAATAAATTTTTATTAATCATATAAATATATTGAAACAACAACATTATAGTGGTCTTTAAAAATAGTGCTTATTAAAAATAAAATTATTTACCTGTCAAGTGAAATAGGGATATGGCGGCCGCCACAGAGGCATTTAAACTTGAAGTTTTACCTTTAAGAGAAATACTTAATATATAATCGCATTTTTTTTGTGTAAGCAAAGAAATACCTTTATCTTCAGAGCCAACTACAACCACCAAAGGTGCCTTTTCTTGAAAATTTGAGATAGATACTTTACCTTCTCCAGATAAACCTACAACAAGAAAACCATTTCTCTTAAGTTCCTCAAGTGCTCTATTTAAGTTAACAACTCTGCTTACATGAAGGTGTTCCAAGGCTCCTGCAGCTACCTTGGCTACTGTTCCAGTCAATCCTGCAGACCTTCTCTGAGGAATGATTACACCCTTGCAATCAAATGCTTCCGCTGATCTTATAATCGCACCGACATTATGAGGATCAGTTATGCCATCTAATGCGACCATTATAGGATTTGAACAATTATGTTTAGAAAAATCGATTAATTGTTCTAGGGATATTGTTTTAGAGCATGCTAACTGCAATGCTACACCTTGATGTGAAGCACCATATGTCAATTGCGAAAGCCTGTTCCAAGAAACTTCTTCAATAAGAACTCCTTTTGATTTAATATCCTTAAGCAAAATATAGAATTTGTCTGAAGAAAAGATTTCCGAAGTGCACCAAATCCTATTGATCGCTCTATCACTGCTAAGAGCCTCATAAACCGAATGTTTACCCCATATCCAATCATCAAAATTTCTCTTATTAGTAAATTCTTGATGAATATCAGAACTTTTATTAGGAAATTCTGTATTAGATTTAAATCTTGGATTCCTTCTTTTTAAGGACGAAAAAGTATTATTTTCATCATTTTTTTTTAAATTTTCACTTTTTCTATTTTTAGCGGAATTGTTCAAAAATCTATCATTTTTTTTTGAACGATTTGTATTTTTTGAGTAATGCACAAAATCTGAATTTTTTTTGTACTCTTTATTATTTTTTTCACGAAATTTATTTGAGGAGTTTTTCATAGATTCAATTCATTTTTAATTCTAAATATTCAAAAAGTGTTGATAATCTTTGAGGATCTTTTAAAAATAGCCAGCCAATAAGAGTTTCAAAACCAGTTGCTCTAGAGTATATGGTGGGGTCTGAAGATTTTGGATATCTCTTCGTTTTATTTCTAGCACGCCTAATTAGATCTATTTCATTTTGATTCAATAAATGTTCAATTTGACTTAATGATTTTGACTGAGATTTTGCTTTTACTTCGTTAACTACAGATAAATGGAGGTCTTTAGATTTTAAAGGGAAATGAACATGCCTTAGTCTTTGGTGGAGCTCCCAGACCGAATCTCCAAGCCAAGCAAGTTGAATAACACCTATATCCTCAGGAGATCCATATGGAACTAAGTTTCGGATCCAATAATTCAATTCTCTAAATAATTTAATGCATCTTCAAGGCTTGACTTCAAGTTAAGAAAATCTCCTAAACGAACAAGTTTAATTGTTTGAGCCACTCTCGAATTGCCAACGACAGAGAACCCAAGTTTCGACTTTTTGGATTCTTTTGCAGTTTGAACAAGTGCTCCAAGACCTGAGGAATCTAAAAAATCTATTTTTGTAAGATCAATAACGAATGGAAGGTCATTTTTTAAATTATTAGTAATAAAAGTCTTAAATTGTTTTTCTGAGAAAGCATCAAGTTGGCCTTTAAATGTAAAAACCATAATGTTTGTTTTAACCTCAAGGTTTCCTCTTAAAGAAACGGTTAACTTCTGGAAATCTTCTATGATCTAATACCTCCAAAAAATTAATACATCAAATGTAATTATCAAATCAAAAGAAAACAATATGTCAACATCTTTCTAACATTAGAGAAACAAATTTTTTAAATAAATAATCTGAATCATGTGGGCCAGGGCCTGCTTCTGGATGATATTGAACACTAAATATAGGCTTATTAAAAACCTCAAGGCCAGCAACAGTATTATCGTTAAGGTTATAGTGGGTAATTCTAACTATATCCTTTGAAAGGGAATTGGGATCAATAGCAAAACCATGATTTTGGCTAGTTATCTCAATTTTATTATTTTCACCGCAAGGATGATTTAGACCACGATGTCCAAAAGGTAATTTATACGTTGAACCTCCTAAAGCTAATCCAAATATTTGGTGGCCTAGGCAAATACCAAACATAGGTATTTCACCATATTCAATGAGTGATTTTGCTAGGTCTATACCTTCAGAAACAGAAGAAGGATCGCCTGGCCCATTTGAGAAAAAAATACCATCCGGCTTATTAGAAAGAACATCATTTAAAGAAGATCGAGAAGGTAAAACCAAAACTTCACAACCATGGGATACGAGTCTATTTAGAATTGAATTTTTAATTCCAAAATCAATTGCTACTATTTTTAACTTTTTAGAAGAATTATCATATCTTTTTCGTAAATCAAAAATTGTTTGCGTATGACTATTCCATAAATATTGTTGCTTTGTTGAAACAACTTTTGATAAATTTAATCCCTCCATCTTTGGCGTATCCTGAATTATCTTTAAACAACTTTCATCAGTCTTATCTAGAGAGGTAATAACTCCATTCATCGCGCCAGTAGATCTTAAAATCTTAACTAGAGCCCTTGTATCAATTCCATATAGACCTATGATGTTTTTCTCAACTAACCATTGATTAAAATTCTTTTTAGATCTCCAATTACTGCTATTAGATGAAAAATTTCTGACAATTATACCTTTAATATTGAAATTAGATTCAGAGTCTTCAAAATTAATACCAGTATTTCCAATCTCCGGATAAGTGAATGTCAATATTTGTCCATAATAACTTGGATCAGTAATAACCTCCTGATAGCCGGTCATTCCCGTATTAAAAACTATTTCACCAATGGCTGTACCTGAGGCACCAAAAAAGAATCCTGGGAATACAATTCCATTACTTAAAACCAATTTCGCGTTTTTCTTATATGGATTAATCATCAATTTGAAATTAACTAATTTGTATGTAAATAATTTTTTAAAAGTAAAAACTTTTTCCAAGGATCTCCTTGATTTATAGAAGATAAAGCTTTATTAAATCCTTTATTTAAGTCATCCTCAATGCCTGCGGCCCAAAGCACTAAAGCAGAGTTTAAGGCAACCACATCAATATGAGATTTTTGTCCAGAACCATTTAAGACAGATTTTAATATTTCCTCATTAGACTCTTGATCCGAGACCACAAGTTTTTCGTTAGATACATTTTCATGGTTAAAGTCCGAAATATTTATTTCTGAAAAACTTAATTCACCATTATCGACAAATACTAATTTATTTTCTCCTTGAAGCGAAGCTTCATCAAGGCCTCCAGACCCATGAACGACTATTGCTCTATTCATACCCATTTTCAAAAGAGCGCTTCCCATGGGTTTTAAAAGATCCTCTGAAGCAACACCCAAAACTTGTGCATTAGGTCTTAAAGGATTTACCAACGGTCCAAGTTGATTAAATACTGTCCTTATTCCAAGAGTCTTTCTTAATGGAGCAAGTTTTATTAAAGATTTATGCCAAACAGGTGCGAACAAAAAAGTTATTCCAATTTCGCTTACGGCTTTAATTACTTTTTCTAATGAACAATTTAAATTCAAACCAAGATTTAACAAAACATCAGCAGAGCCAACTTTTCCACTAGCACTTTTATTTCCGTGTTTTGCAATTTTTACCCCACAAGATGCCGCTACAAATGCAACTGCTGTTGAGATATTAAAAGTATTAGCTCCATCTCCCCCTGTTCCGCAAGTATCTACCAAATACAAATTTGGTCTAGCTACTGGCAATTGGCAAACGTTTAAGAGTTCCTCAGCCATAGAACTCAGTTCAATACCTGTAGAACTCTTTGCTCTCAAAGCACTCAAAAAAGCTCCTGTTTCAACATCTGAAATTTGATCATTAAGCCATCTTTGCATTAAAGATCTAGAAGTTAACTCATCAAGATCCATTCCCTCAAGTAAATTACTTAGGATTTCAGCGTTTGATAGATTAGAAGACATTTATTTATGTAAGAAAAATTATGCAGATAAAATTTAATTTGAGGTATCAAAACCTGAGCCAACCAAATCTTTATTTGTATTAGAAGGCCTGAAGCTTTTTGCCCAAATATTTTTTGTTTTTGAAAAAAGTTCATTTTTAGTTATCTTCCAAAAATTTAAAATTTTTTCAATATCGTTTTTAATTTCAATTTCTCCTGGGAAATTGGTATAACGATTTATTAATCTAGCTAAATTTATATAATCAAGATTTTCAGGTGTTTTTTTAGTGATAAGGGAATCTATAATGTTCTTGTCTGTTTCATGTAATGGATGAGTTTGCTCGTTACCCATAAATAAATACTGAATCATTTATAAAATTAGCTCACATATTCAAAATTGAAACATTATCTTAATCATATCGGCAAAATAAAATGAAAAATTTAAAGATAGAAGTTATATCTAAATACCTAAGACCTTACAAAAAAGAATTTTTATATGGAGCTTTAGCTCTCTTAATAGTAAATATACTAAGTGTTGTAATACCCTTAGAAGTAAAAAATATAATTGACCAATTACAAAATGGTTTTTCTTCGGATTTTGTTATTTCTAAATCTTTATGGTTAATATTTTTAGCTACTTGTATGGGTTTAATAAGATTATTTTCAAGACAAATAGTCTTCGGCATAGGTAGAAAAGTAGAAGTAAATCTTCGTCAAAAACTTTTTGAGCATTTACTTATTCAAGATCCAGAATGGATTCAAAAAAAAGGTAGTGGAGACATTATTAGTAGAGCTACAAGCGATGTTGAAAACATAAGAAGACTTTTAGGTTTTACAGTTTTAAGCTTGTGCAACATTGTCTTAGCTTATTCTTTCACTATTCCTTCAATGTTTTCGATTAATAAAACATTAACAATATCAGCATTAATGATATTTCCATTAATTCTTGGAATTGTAAGTCTATTTGGTGGCAAAATGGTTAAACAAAGAAAAGTTCAACAAGAATCATTATCAAAACTTAGTGATCTAATACAAGAAGATCTATCTGGTATAAGCGCCATTAAAATTTATGCTCAAGAAAATGCTGAGAAAAAAGAATTTAACATATACAATAATGACTATCGAAATTCAGCGATAAAACTTGCAAGAACAGCTAGTACCCTATTTCCTTTGTTACAAGGTATTTCCTCAATTTCATTATTGATTTTATTGTCATTAGGAACTTTTCAATTAGAGAGTGGATTTATTTCGATAGGAGGTTTAGTAGCTTTAATTCTTTACGTAGAAAGACTTGTCTTCCCAACAGCTCTACTAGGTTTTACCTTAAATACTTTTCAACTTGGTCAAGTAAGTTTAGATCGTGTGGAAGAAATCCTTCAGAACAACCCAAATATTGTAGATAGAGCAGAAACTAAATATTTAAAAAGGAAGGTTAAAGGATTCTTAGAGGCAAAAAATTTAACAATAAAGTATCCAGGATCAAAATTTAATTCATTAAATAGTCTCAATTTTAAAATTTATCCTGGAGAACTTATTGCAATAGTTGGCCCAGTAGGTTGTGGCAAGACAACACTAGCAAAGTCTCTAGGGCGAACTATTGAAATTCCAGACAATCAATTATTTTTAGATGAAATTGATATAAAAACATTAAAATTAAGCGATCTTAGAAAAAATATTTCTATCGTACCTCAAGAGGCATTTTTATTCACTTCTACAATCTCAGAAAACCTAAGTTTTGGAGAACCCAAAGCTTCTAAATATTTAGTTAAAGAAAGCGCTACAAAAGCCGGATTAATTGATGATATCAATAGCTTTCCACAAAGGTTTAAAACCATTGTTGGTGAAAGAGGTATTACATTAAGTGGTGGACAAAGGCAAAGAACTGCACTAGGAAGAGCACTACTTGTTAATTCTCCTATTATTGTTCTTGATGATGCTTTAGCAAGCGTTGATAATAAAACAGCAGCAAGAATAATAGATGAAATGAGTGATAGAAGTAATAAAACAATCATAATGATTAGTCACCAACTTTCTGTTGCAGCTACCTGCGATAGAGTTTTAGTAATGGATAAAGGAGAAATAGTACAAGAAGGGTCTCATAAAGATTTAGTAAAAATGAATGGGCTATATAAAAAACTATGGGAAAGAGAACTAGCTACCAAAATTGTTAAGAGCTAAAAATAATTTTTTTACTTATAATAAGAAGATTTAAATTATGTTTAAATTCCTGAAAAATATTATGAATAATAAGGAGGTAAATTTAACTAGTGATGCCTATTCACTACATAGAGTATTAAAAACAGATATCAAAAAAGATCCAAGTGTAGAAGAAGATGAAATAATTTTTGGATGTGGTTGTTTCTGGGGAGCAGAAAAATGTTTTTGGAAACTTCCTGGAGTTGTCACAACTTCTGTAGGTTATGCTGGAGGAGAAAAAAACAATCCAACTTATTATGAAGTATGTTCAGGCTTAACTGGACATTCAGAAGTTGTAAGAGTTATATGGGATAAAAGGGAAATTGATGTAAGTGATTTATTAAAAATGTTTTGGGAATGTCATGACCCTACTCAAAAAAATAGACAAGGTAATGATATGGGAACACAATATAGATCAGCAATATATTACAAAAATGAATATAATATTCGAACGATACTAGCTAGTAAGGAACAATATCAAACGGAACTAAGCAAAAAAAATCTTGGTTTAATTGAAACGGAAATAAAAATGATTGATTCATATTTTTATGCGGAACAATACCATCAACAATATCTTGCATCAGCTGGAAGCAGGCAGTATTGTTCCGCTTCACCTACAAAAGTTAAGTTAGGAGTATTTACTGGAAGTAACTATAAATTAGAAGACCATATATGGGAAAACTTTAATTGGGAAGTTGACAAGTGTGTATTGAGATCTGATAACAATCCTATAAAGAATAACATTTAAATCAATCTAATCTTTATAGTAAAGACACGGGGCGTAGCGCAGTTTGGTAGCGCACCACTTTGGGGTAGTGGGGGTCGTGGGTTCAAATCCCGCCGTTCCGATTATTTATCGTCTTCATTTATAAGAGATTTGTATAGTTTGTATGAACTTATGCCTACTGCGATAAATGTAAAAGAAGAAAAAAAAGCTAAAACCAAAATAGTTAGATTTGAAACTTCCACTTCACCTAATTGGAAAGATATAAAAGTGTTCATTAGAAAGAATTTTTTTTAAAACCTTAACACAATTGCAAAAAATATATTTTCATCGAATTATAAATTCAAAAGAATCACTATACCAAAAATTACTCGATAGATGATAAAAACTTTCAACCCATTTGATGAAAAATATTTTAATAAGAAATCTATTGCTAATAAAGAGGACACAAATGTAGTAATAAGACCAACAAAAAGAGGGAAAAAACCTAATGCGAAAAAATCATTAAAAGAAGAAATAAACTCAACAATCGCAGCAAGAGAAATAGCTGGCATCCCTAAAAGAAAAGAAAATTTCGCAGCATCGCCTCTCTCCCATCCTGATAATAAAGCACTAGAAATAGTTATCCCCGATCTTGAAACACCTGGGAAAATGGCAAATGCCTGAAAGAAACCTATCAAAAAACTATCTGAATAATTATGGTTTTTAATATTAATAGAACCTCGCTTCGTACAATCAGCCAAGTACATATGAAATGCCATTAGGAATGATACCAAGGCTATTGATAAATTTGAACGAAGAACGTTATCAAAAAAATTAGGGACTATTAATTTTATGCTCCCACCAAGCAAAACGATTGGGATAGTACCAATCAAAATAGACTTTAATAATCTTTCATGTATGAGATATTCAAGAAATTTTTTTGAAGATTGACTTCTAAAATTAGAAATATCATTCTTAAAATACCAAGCTATAGCTAAAACACTTCCAAGTTGAATAGTCGCAGACAAAGAGGCACCTGGATCATCAATACCTAAAAAAAGAGATACAATTTTTAAATGAGCTGTACTACTTACAGGAATAAATTCCGTCAATCCTTGAATTAATCCATATAAAATAAATTTAAAATACTCCAAAAATTATCAAATTATCTAATTACTTATTAGCAATACATATTTAATAATTAAAAGCAAATATAGAAAAATGAAAAAAATTTTATTTCAATATTATTTTTATTCTTTTATTCCTAAATCTCTTCTGATTCTTAAAAGGCTAACTATTCGTTAATTTGAACTGTTAGATAAGGGCCAAAAAGGCCAAAGTTATGTGTAATAATAATTGCTTTATTACATTCTATTCCAATAAAAAAATTAGATACTTTTAGTAAGCACTCGAGAAAATTACTTATGAAATATATAAACTTGATTGCCAATTTGATAGTTTATGGAAATGTGTCTTTTCTTTAGATGTGATTAATAATAAAGTTACCTTTTAACGTCATGAGCACAACCGTCACCTTTATAGTTCTCACTCTCGTAAAAATCGTTTTTCGTCCCAAAATAAACTGTTAATAAAACAAAAGGTAAGCTCAATATAAATAAAATAGTTGTTAAATCCATAGTATTAGCTTAAAAGTAAAGTTAGGGAAATCGAAAAAAAATTTGTCCAATAAATTCAACATTAATAGTCTGTAGGTCCTTTAATACCAAGATAAAAGAAGGCTCCTAAACCAACTAAAAGTAAAACTCCAGCAATAGCTGCAGATGGGACAAAACCCCCCACTGCAAAGGAAGAAAAATAATACATCTATAAAACTAAAACTAGTTAGATAATATCAATAAAAAATAGGTATTTGTAAAAAATTTTGACTCGAAGACAATTAGAGAATATCTTTTCTAAGCCACTAAAGTCGAATCTTCGTTATCAGCAGAAATTCTTATTCTTTCTTCCAGCTTAGGTCCATATAGTTCATTTCCCCAAATTTCAACTCTTGAGTCATTTGGAGCCATAAAAGTAAGAATGTCAGTTGGGAATAAAACTCTTTCCAAAAAAAAATTTGATGGACCAATACATCGTAAGACTACCATTCTACAACCTTCATTTTTGTAAGAAAATTCAACCATCTCTAATAAACAAAATATCTAGTATTAAACACTATTTAGAGCATAAAAAATTGTATAAAAAATTACTTAAAAAAAAGAAATTTTGAAATGCTATAAATTTAATCCAGCCTCAACTAAATTTCTTTTTTGATCAATTAACAAAAGTGCATAAGAATTTATAAAATCAAAACTTTTATGTGGGATTGAGACATTAAGCATTCTCAAGAAATTATATAATTTTTCATTTTTAAGGGCTTTACCTTTCTTTAATAACATTTCATTTTCTTGATTTGTTTTCCACATATTCATATATTCGAACTTCAAGGGCTTTAAGTGCCAAATATTGTCTACTAAATTCCAAATATCTAAATATTCGTTTAAATTATTTTGTATGGTTAAAGAATATGAAGATTCATTTAGACTCAAATCTGTTGTATCTATAGATCGATGATTTTTATCAATAGAATAAGGTTTTATTCCCAAAAACCATCCTTCAAGAATTAATAAATCAGGATTATCAATTCTCCAATGAGATCTATCTCCTAAACCATTTCTTAAAGATTTATCGAAAACTGGTACATTTAATTCTCCTTTTATTTTCCAATTTAATAATTTTTCATACATTAATTTTACTGAATGACTACCAGGAAAACCTCTGGAAACATTCCAAGGATTATTCTTAATTGCTAATTTCATTTCATCTGATGGGAGATAAAAGTCGTCAATAGAAATAACAGCAATTTTGAAATTTAATTTTAAAGATATAGTTTCGAGCCATTTACCTAGTGTTGTTTTACCAGTACCAGGTAGAGCTGATATCCCAATTATTTTTCTATCAGAAAAAGAATTTTGAAATTTATAAGCCTGAGATAAAAGAGGTAAAGCTAAACCCCAAATCCAATCATCATTTACTTTATTAGTCCAATATTGATCAATTGAAAGAATGTCTTTTTGATTATTCCAAAAATTGAACCAATCATCCAAGGATTCCCAACCAATATCAATAATTAATTTTTCAAATTTATCAATAGGAAAATTAATATCTAAATCTTTCATCTTTCTAACTTTGTTCTCGCATATTTATCAATTTATTGATTTCATTTCTCCAACCATATCCATTTGGTTCAGAAGCTAAAATAAATTCCAAATCTTTTAATTGATCTAGCAAATTCAAATTAGGTCCATTTACACCAGGTATAACAACTCTAGTATCTGAATTTAAAAGGAGAGGCAAATCATTTGGAGAATCGCCCAAACCTATAATTTCAATATTTTGAACATTAGAATATTCTTTAAGAGCATTAATTGCCTTACCTTTGTTCGATTTTGAAGATAATAAGTGACTCATTCTATTTCCTTTAAAAATATCAACATTGAACTTATTACAACATATTTTGATTTTCTCTTCTAAAAAACTTGGAGGATTTAAAAAGGGCATGCTCCAATGCCTATCACGCATTAATTCCAATGAGTAGCCTTCCAAACCTGTAAGCTGAGTAGCATCTTGATCAGTGAGATTATTAAGGGGAGTAAGTTTATAATCAATTTCTTTAGAAATAATATTTAAGATTTCTTCAAGAGTTTCGTATTTTATTCCAAGAATAATTTCTCCATTAACTTTTTTAAGAGATTCTCCGTATATTGCCGCACCATTTTCAACAATGTAAGGATCCGTCAAATTTAATTCTTTTCTTATAACCCTCACCTCAGATGCTGTCTTACTTGTACAAAGAATTACAGGTATAGATAGTTTTTGAAGTTTTTTTATAGTTTCTCTAGCAGGTGATAAATCATAGGAGTGATCCATCAAAGTACCATCTACATCACTGACTACCCAAATAGAAGAATTTTCTATCATTTTTATAAAGCACTAAGCCAAATTACTTGAAAAGGATCAAGACTAATATTTTTGCAATTGTATTTAGTGGATGTTAAAAAATCTTGGGTATTAAAATCATTATCGATAATTTTTGGCAGATCATTATCATTCAATTGATAATTAATTTTATTTTCAGTCATATTATGGATTGCAAAAACAGATTTAGGACCTTTACTTCTTTTAATTACAACAATATCACTCCTACCTCTAGACAAACATTTCATTTCCGAACAAGGATGAAATTGGTTTAATTCTGATCGGACATCCATTGCATTACGAAGATATTTTAAGTTTTTATTAGCATTAGAATCAGGATTATTTAAAACAGCTGAAAGATTTTCTGATTTAAACTTTTCTCTGTTTAGATCTCTTCTTTGACCTGTCATAGAAAAACTTTTGATATCATTTTCTGAAGCTAGCAATGCTGGCATATAGAATGCAGGCACCCCTTTCAGAGCCATTACTAATAATTGACTCAAAATAAATCTTTCGTATTGAAATCTTTTAGCATCTCTACCGGAGTCTTCCATTGCGCTCCACCAACTAATATTCAATTCATAAGGTTTATCATCACCATTTGATAAACGTCTATGACTTACTAATCCGCCTCTTTTCTCACAATTAACTAATAAATCTTTAATTCTCTGCTCATTCATTAAACCCTCAAGAGCTCTTAGCCCAACACCATCGTGTGATGCAGTGAAATTAAATAAAGTAGTATTTGCAGGTAATGTGGGCCAATCAAAAATCCATGAGTTAAGAATATCAGCTCTTGAAGTAATAATTGCCTCTAGGAGAAGTGGAGGCAATGGAAAATTATATGCCATGTGGGCTTCATCATCAGTAATCAAATAAGATAGATTTTCCTTCTGAGGAACATTAGTTTCAGTTATTAAAACTCCATCATCAAGAAGATTATTTAAAAGAACTCTTAAGAGTTTCACAATTGAATGTGCTTTTGGTAAGTGCAAGCATGTTGTCCCTTGTTCCTTCCAAATAAAACCTACAGCATCAAGCCTTAACCATTTAATTCCATTAGATAAATAATTAATAATTAAATTTAAGAACTCTAGAGTCATTTTTGGATTATGCCAATTCAAATCAATTTGATCTGGACCAAAAGTTGTCCAAACTTGTTTAGGACCATCTTCAGTATTTATTTGAGAAAACAAAGAGGAACTTCTTGGCCGAACTACATTTGACCAGTCAAGATTTTGTCTCGGTGAGAAAACATTTGATATTCCCGGTTCTTGGGATTTAATAAATTGTTGAACCCATGGGTGAGATGATGAGACATGGTTTAGTACTAAATCAGCCATCAAATAATGATTTTTAGAAATACTTTTGAGATCATCCCAACCACCAAATTTTTCTTCTAGGGAATCATAACTTGAAACTGCGAAACCGCCATCGCTTGTGGATTTCAGAAAAGGAAGAATATGTACAACTTTAGAAAGACTACCAAAATGTTTACTTAACAACTTCCTAAGAGTTATTAATGTTGCCTCGCCATTTTTAGAAATACTATCTGCATAAGTTATCAAAACTGAATGAGATTCATTCCACCTTTCCTTATTTCTTATTTCTTCATAAGCAGATTTCTCTGAGAAATCATCTAAAATCTGTAATAATTGGTTTGAAATAAAATTAATTTCTTCTGTAGTATTATTTGAATAAATTGTTCTTAACAATTTATCAATTTTTAATCTATCTAATTTTTTCTTTGAATCAATTTGCTTCACTTTGAAAAAATTAACGAAGTATTAATACTATTCTGCACATCAATTAGAAAATGGACTTTCAACAAGGGTTAATCACAACAATACATGAATATGGAGTTACAAGAAATTTACTTAAAGAATTAAATAAAAGTCTTAAAAAAAGATCGACTAGCATTTTAATACCTTGCTTATATGAAGAGTTTGAGCGTCCAGCATTAAAAGATATAAGAGAAGTTTTAAAAGACCTTTCTGGCTTAAATGAATTAGTTATTGCTCTCTCTGCAAAAACTGTTGAGCAAGTTAAAGCGGCAAAATCATTTTTTGACTCAATGCCATTTGAAGTTCACGTTCAATGGACTAATTCTCCCTCAGTAATAGAACTCTTAAAAAGCCAAGAAAAAAATGGTTTAGAACTCTTAGGAACTCCAGGTAAAGGATGGGCTGTATGGCAAGGTATAGGAGTTGCGACGAGAAAATCAGAAGTTGTTGCTCTTTTTGATGCTGATATAAGAACTTTTAGTCCTTTGTATCCTTCAAGAATGATACTGCCACTTCTAGATGAATCATATGGAATATCTTATGTAAAGGCTTTTTACAGCAGGTTATCCTTAGAAACCAATCAATTGCAAGGTAGAGCAACAAGATTATTTGTGGGTCCCTTATTGGCAAGTCTAGAGCAGTTAGTTGGAAAAGGTCCCTTTTTACAATATCTTCAATCATTTAGATATCCATTAGCAGGTGAGTTTGCTTTCACTAAAGACCTTGCCATGAATTTACGAATTCCTTGTGACTGGGGTTTAGAGATAGGTTTATTATCAGAGGTCTATAGAAACGTAAGAACCTCCAAAATAGCCCAAGTTGACCTAGGTTTGTTTGATCATAAACATAAGAATATTGGTGATTCATCTAAAGAAGGATTGCAAAAAATGTGTACTGAAATACTTTCAAGTGTTTTAAGAGGTCTCATGGAGCATCAAGCAGAGACCTTAACAAGCACTCAACTAGCAACCTTAGAAGTTCTTTACAAAAGAGTTGGGGAGGATCGGGTAAAACAATTTGGATTAGATTCAGCAGTTAATCAACTTCCATACGATAGACACGAAGAAGAGTTATCAGTACAAAAATTTGCGAAACTATTAAGACCGGCTACAGAAGATTACTTAGCTTTCCCTACAACACAACAGTTACCAAGTTGGTCAAGAGTTCTATCTTGTGAGAACAAACTTCAAGAAGATTTGGCAATTGCTGGGTCACAAGATATAAAGAAAATTGAAAAAGAATTAATTAAAAATTTCTAAAGTAAAAAATACCTTTGCGTCATTGGGACATCATCAAGAGGTTCACAAGTAAGAAGTTCCCCATCAGAAAAAACTTCATAAGTTTGAGGATCAACTGAAATATTTGGTAGTTTACTATTAAGTTTTAAGTGTGATTTATTGATATTTCTGGTGTTTTCTACAGCGATACATTTCTTTTGTAGGCCTAATTTATTTGGAATATTTTGATCAATTGAATTTTTACTTAAAAAGGTAAAAGAACTCTTAATTAGAGATTGGCCGAAACTTGCAAACATAGGCCGACCATGTACAGGGCCTGGAGTAGGAATAGAAGCATTTGCATCTCCCATTTGGGACCAAACTATAGATCCTCCTTTGACAACTAATTCAGGCTTTACGCCAAAAAAGGCAGGTTTCCACAATACCAAATCCGCAATTTTACCATTTTCTATAGAACCAACATGTTTATCAATACCATGAGCTATTGCAGGATTAATTGTGACTTTAGAAATATATCTCTTTACTCTGTAATTATCGTTTTTATCAGAATCCTGCGATAACGGGCCCCTTTGGACTTTCATTTTATGAGCGGTTTGAAAAGTTCTTGTAATTACTTCACCAACTCTTCCCATAGCTTGAGAATCACTAGCAATAATTGAAAAGGCACCTATATCATGCAAGATATCCTCAGCTGCAATAGTCTCTCTTCTAATCCTTGATTCAGCAAATGCAATATCTTCCGGGATTTTAGAATCTAAATGATGACAAACCATTAACATGTCAAGATGTTCTTCTAATGTGTTCCTCGTATAGGGTCTTGTTGGATTAGTACTACTTGGAAGGACATTTTTTTCTCCACAAATTTTTATAATATCTGGCGCATGACCTCCACCTGCTCCTTCGGTATGAAAAGTATGAATTGTTCTTCCTGCAATAGCGTTGATGGTATCTTCAACAAAGCCTGCCTCATTCAAAGTATCAGTATGAATACATACTTGAACGTCTAACTTATCTGCAACATTAAGACAAGAATTTATTGTAGAGGGAGTAGTTCCCCAATCCTCATGAAGTTTCAATCCACATGCACCAGCTTCAACCTGATCAATAAGATTAATCTCGTTTGTTGAATTTCCTTTTCCAAAAAAACCTAAATTCATGGGAAATGCCTCAGCAGATTGAAGCATTCTTGAAATATGAAAAGAACCCGGAGTACAAGTAGTGGCATTTGTGCCAGTAGCAGGTCCAGTTCCACCTCCCAACATGGTTGTAATTCCAGAGGCTAGTGCAGTCTCAATTTGTTGTGGACAGATAAAATGAATGTGGGTATCTATTGAACCTGCAGTAAGAATATGGCCTTCTCCAGCTATTACTTCTGTTGATGCACCAATAACAATATCCACATTATCCTGGATATCAGGATTACCAGCCTTACCAACTTCAAAAATCATGCCATCTTTTATACCCACATCAGCCTTAATTATTCCCCACCAATCTACGATCAAAGCATTAGTAATTACAGTATCTACAGCTCCATCAGCTCTTCTTACTTGAGACTGTCCCATCCCATCTCGAATAACTTTACCTCCACCGAATTTAACTTCATCTCCGTATGTAGTTAAATCCTTTTCTACCTCTATAAAAAGTTCGGTATCAGCAAGTCTAACTTTATCTCCTGTAGTGGGTCCAAAGGTTTGCGCATAAGTATTTCTGTCAATTTTGTAGGACATAATTTTAAGTATCTAAAGAACCGTTAACCAATGAATTAAAACCATTTGCAATTCTTAAACCTGCATATGGAACTAATTTGACATCAGTTGTATCTCCAGGTTCAAATCTAATTGCTGTTCCTGCAGGAATGTCAAGACGCATACCAAGTGTTATTTTTCGATCAAAAATTAAAGCCTTATTAGCTTCAAAAAAATGATAATGAGATCCAATTTGTACGGGTCTATCTCCAGAATTAGAAACTTTTACTGTCTTAACTTCCTTACCAAGATTCAATTCAATGTAACCTTGTTCAGGAATTATTTCGCCAGGAATTAAATTTCTCATAACTAGTTAATCGGATTGTGGATGGTAACTAACTTTGTCCCATCAGGGAATACTGCTTCTATTTGGACTTCATCAACCATTTCAGGAATGCCCTCCATAACTTGTGATTTTGAAAGCCAAGTAGTTCCCTCTGACATTAATTGACTTACACTTTTTCCATCTCGAGCTCCTTCAAGAACTTGAAAACTCAAAAAAGCAATTGTTTCAGGATAATTAAGCTTAAGACCTCGAACAAGTCTTCTTTCAGCTAAGAGCGCAGCAGAAAAAATCAATAATTTATCCTTTTCTTGAGGTGTAAGATGCATAATAAAAAATTAATCTATAAATTCTTAAAAAAGGTTCTTTCTGAACATAATTAATAATTCATAGAATCTTGTAAAGGCCATACACCTTGATATTCTGGCTCACAAAATCCACAAACAGTCCTAATTTGTTTCCAAATACAAAAAAAACATTTCCTAGCATCTTGAGAAGAACTTCCTAGGAATCGTACTGAGATTCCATTTTCAAGGATTCCAATAGATAAATTATTATCAGTTTTATCGAAAATCTTTTTTATATCTCCCACAAGATTATTTATTTTTGACTTTGAAAAATCTTTTTCGCAAATCCAAATTAAGGATCCAAAAACAGGCATGTAATCCATCCCTGACTTAGCCAAATAACTTTCCTTAGATAATTCAATTTGATCAACATATTCCCAATCATCATGTAGATCATTATTTCTAATAATTTCTAATTTAGACCTAAAAACCCCACTCTCAATAGATTCTCCGGAAGATGATCTTCCAAGTCTTACTAAATCAGTAAACAAAAAACTTGAAGTTTCTGAAATAAATACTTTAAACTTTTGATCAAATAAACCATTTGCGAAGATAATTGTTTCTTGTGGGAGATATTCCAAATGGGAATTATCAAGAATCTTAATTAGATTTGTTTGCTTTGAAAAAGTTCCTTTTGGATTAATTTTAGATATCCCAACTGATCCATATACTTTCTGAGCTGAAGAAGTAGTCAACAATGCCTTAGAGTTTTTTTCAAGATTTACTTCAA
>CACMNZ010000003.1 GCA_902615165.1 uncultured Prochlorococcus sp. | reverse complement strand
GTGAGGCAAGACATTTTGGGGTTTATTGGAAACTAGCGCAAACTAAATTCTCTAAAAATCAAACTTTCAAAAGGTTAGAGGAATTGTCTGAAATTGAGTCAGCAATATTGGCTGAAACTTTTATGATGCCAAGGGTACATAGCTAAAGTTAATAAGATAAAAATGATAATAAATAAGTTCTTAAGTTTACTTAATCGATATAAAACTGATTTGCCAACATTCACCGTCGTTGGTGTAGGCCCTGGAGATCCATCGCTTTTAACAATTGCTGCTGTGGATGCAATAAAAAAAGCGCAAGTTATAGTTTTTCCAATATCAGATGATAATAAAAAGAGTTTCGCTGCAGAAATAGTCAAGAAATACACCAAATTTAAAAAAAATATACCTATCATCTTTCCAATGGCTAGGAAGGGTTTTGATCCTGATGAAATATGGTCTAACGCAGTAGAAAAAATTGTGAAATTCATAAAAAACGGTGAATCAGTTGTTTTACTTTGTCTTGGCGATACTTCACTATTTGCTAGTTCTTCGAATATTTTGAGGATAATACAGCATAATTATCCAGAAATTATTACCAAAACCATACCTGGTATTTCTTCTGTATCAGCAGCAGCAGCTTTGAATGATTTTGATTTAGTGAAAAAAGGCGAGACCTTGATCATCAAAGAATGTCCTTATTCAAAATCAGAATTAACATCACTAATTAGGGAAAGTAGAGAAAATAAAACGGTCTTAGCCATTATGAAAGTTGGGAAAAGATGGAATTTAGTCAGGGAAATTTTAAAAAAAGAGGATATCATCAATACATCATTAATAGCTGTGAGTGTTGGTATGCCTGGTCAAATTATTCAAAATGCATCTCAATATAAAAAGGATTTAATGCCTTATTTTTCTTTGATTTTAATAAGGTTCGATTAATGCAAAAAAAAGAAAAATTAGTTGAAAATCAATTTACATGGCCAATATGTAAGAAACTATTATTTTTTGTTCTTGAAGATAGGGTTAGTGATGTTTTTGTTTGTGAATTGGTTTGGGAAAGACTTTTTTATAGTAGAGAAAGAATTTTAAATAATTGGGTTTCTAGCTCATTAACTCCTTCTTATTGGTCAGAAAAATTTGAAAAAGCTCCTCAAATCATTTCAGAGCGACCAGCCTCAGTACATTTGACTCGATCAATTCCAAAAGACTATAAACAGGGATTGAAAAATTTTCTTAATTTTAAAGGCTACAAGATTAATGAACTCTATCCAAGAAGAACTAGAAGAGCGACGGCAGTAAATTGGTTGATTTATTGGGCGATTGAAAATGATTGTTTTTTAAAAGATAGTCGATTAATGCCAAGTCCTAGTTCACCACCAGTTAATCCAGTTAAAGGACATTTTGGGGATCCAGAAATTAAATAAGTTTTTTTGAAAAAGGTAAATGATTCTATTAAAGGTATAGTTGTAATGGATACTACTTTCTTTGGAGAGAAGAATTGATTCTTCCTACAATAGCAATTATCGGAAGACCGAACGTTGGGAAATCTACCTTAGTTAATCGTCTTTGCCAAAGTAATGATGCAATAGTATTTGATAAGCCTGGTGTTACAAGAGATAGAACTTATCAAAATGCTTCATGGGGAGGCAAGGAATTCCAAATAGTTGATACTGGAGGTTTAGTTTTTGATGATGATAGTGAATTTCTCCCAGAGATAAGGACACAAGTTTTCTTGGCTCTAGAAGAAGCTTCACTCGCGTTACTGGTGGTAGATGGCAATCAAGGCGTTACTGATGGTGATTTATCAATAGCAAAATGGTTAAGAAATTCAAGCTGTAAAACAATTGTTGCTGTTAATAAATGCGAATCGACTACTCTAGGAATATCCCTAGCTTCAGAGTTCTGGAAATTAGGATTGGGCGAACCTAACCCTGTTTCGGCTATTCATGGTTCAGGTACTGGAGATCTTTTAGATCTTGTTATTGGAGAACTTCCTGAAAATAATATCCAGGATCATGGAGAAAAGATAATGATGTCAATTATTGGTAGGCCTAATGTTGGTAAATCTAGTTTGTTAAATTCAATCTGCGGAGAAAAGAGAGCAATAGTTAGTGATATTAGCGGTACGACAACTGATTCAATAGATACGCTTATTAAAAAAGGTGATAATGATTGGAAAATTATTGATACTGCAGGTATTAGAAGAAAGAAAAATGTTAAATATGGTACTGAATTCTTTGGTATTAATAGGGCTTTTAAATCAATTGATAGAAGTGATGTTTGTGTGTTAGTTATAGATGCGGTTGATGGAGTAACTGATCAAGACCAAAAGCTGGCTGGGCGCATAGAAGAACAAGGTAGAGCTTGTATAATTGTTGTTAATAAATGGGATCTTGTACAGAAAAATAGTTCAACAATTTATCAAGTAGAAAAAGAACTTAGATCTAAACTTTATTTTTTACACTGGTCAAAAATGATTTTTATATCTGCCCTAACTGGTCAAAGAGTTGATAATATTTTTGGGCATGCACTTAATGCTGTAAATCAACATAGAAGAAGAGTTACAACATCTGTAGTTAATGAAGTACTTAAGGAATCAATCAGCTGGAAAAGTCCCCCAACCAAAAGAAGCGGCAAGCAAGGTAGACTTTACTATGGTACTCAAGTAAAGAATAAACCTCCCACTTTTACTCTTTTTGTAAACGATCCCAAATTATTTGGGATAACTTATAGAAGATATATTGAAAAACAAATTAGATTAAATTTAGGTTTTGAAGGCACACCTATAATTTTGCTTTGGAGAGGGAAACAACAAAGAGCATTAAATAAAGAAGTCGAAAGGGAAAATATTGAGTTAATTCAAAAAGATTAATGAATTTACTAACTAAATTTTCTATCGGTCAATACGTTTATGGTAATGGAAGTTGGATAAGAATTATAGATATTAGATTAAAAATAATTATTGTAATGATATTTTTAATCACTCCAATTTGGGCTGGTCCAATATGGAGATTGAGTTTAGTTGGTTTTTTACTATTAATTACTTTTTTAAGTTTATTACCATCAAGAGTATGGTGGAGATCATTATTTTTACTCTCATGTTTATCTCTATTAATTGGATTTATATCTATACTGGCCTATTCTGATATTCAATCTCTTGATGGCTACTTAAGAAATCCTAATGAATTGAAAGTAGTAATGGAAAACTATAAAGAATGGAATATTCTGCAAATTCCTTCGCAGAAGATATGGTTTATAAATTTTGGTCCCTATAACCTTTCTAGAAAAGCATTTGAACTAGGAATAAAAACCTCTACTTTGATATTCACCGTTATTCATAGTGTTAATTTGATGCTTTTAACCACATTGCAAGAAGACATCGTATGGGGATTAAGTTGGTTTATATATCCATTAAAAAAACTTGGATTGCCAATTAGTAAGTGGCTTTTTCAATTATTACTTGCATTACGTTTTATTCCTTTAGTACAGGAAGAATTTCAAAATTTAATAAAATCAATGTCGGTTAGATCAATAAATTTTCGGAATTTAGGATTAAAAAAATCCTTTAGTTTTTTATTAATGTTAGTGGAAAGGTTATTTCAAAATATATTTATGAGAATTGATCAAGGAGCAGAGTCATTGCTCTCAAAGAAGAAAATTATTGTAAAAATTAATAGATTTAGAACTCTTCACCCTTCAACATCTCTCTATGTAATTGTTAATACATTATCGATTTGTTTTATTTGCATAGCAATTTTTCTTAGAAAACTGTATGGTGCATTATAAATAACACAATATTTAGGTTTGAGTTCTGAGCGTTATTTAAACCATCCAACATTTGGCATGTTGTATCTAGTTTCTCCTGGAAATGATGGAAGAGATATTTATGCGACTTTATATGCTCAAAAAATGTTTTTTTTGGTAGAAGTTAGACAGAGAGAAGTTTTTTTTGAAGTTATACCTTATTTAGATGCTCGTAATCAGGCTGAATTGAACCTTCAAAAAGCTAGAAGAAAAGGATCTGAAGAACTATCTAAATGGGAGAATTTATTTACGCAAACTTTCTTATAAAAGGTGAACCCTGCTAATTATTTAAAAATAAAAAATAAAATACCATCAAATGTAAATATTCTTGCGGTAAGTAAAGGATTTAAAAGTCAAGAAATCAAGACTATTCAAAATATAGGTCAGAACGATTTTGGTGAAAGTAAGGTTCAAGAGGCGTTTGAAAAACAATTAGCCTTAAAAGATCTAAAACAAATAAATTGGCACTTTATTGGAAGAATACAAAGTAATAAAATAAGAAAAATAGTTCAAAATTTTAAATATATTCATTCAGTAGATTCATTTGAAAAGTTGCAAAAGATTTCTAATATTTCACGTGAAGAGAAGAAAAATCCATTAATAATGTTGCAGGTTAAGTTTAGTGATGACCCTAATAAAGGAGGCTTTAATCCTGAATTTTTAATTTTGAAATGGAGAGAAATTCAAGTGTTGAAAAATATTTCATTAACCGGTTTGATGACTATCAATCCTATAGGACTTAGCTCTAAAGAAAATTCAGGGTTGTTCAAAAAATGTCGTGCTCTCGCTGATTCTCTACAACTACCAGATTGTTCTATGGGGATGTCAGGTGATTGGGAGGAAGCTATTGACGCTGGATCAACGTGGTTAAGATTAGGATCATTGATTTTTGGAGACAGATGTTAATAAGTTATTTTTTTTTAAAATCTTATCTATAAACTTGCAGTAAAGTTCAACTAACGTTATTTAAGTATAGGTAGTTTATTCATTTAAAAAATGAATCTATTACTTAAGGTTCTTAAACCTTAGTAATCAATTTCAAGAGGATTTAAAAGGTGTCACTTATTTCTAGATTAAAGGCAGTTGTTGCAGGGGATGAGTATCTCGATGATGATTTTGATGAGTTGGATTATGCCTCAGAGGATGAATTAAATGATATTAATAATTTCAAACAAAATCCAAAGAATGCAAATGCCCTTGCAAATTCAAATCCATTCGATTTTATGAATAACAACAGATCATCAAAAGTAGTTGGTATGCCAGGGATCTCAAATTCATCCTCAGAAGTAAGCTTAATGGAACCAAGAAGTTTTGATGAGATGCCTCAAGCTATACAAGCATTAAGAGAGAGAAAAACTGTAATTCTTAATTTAACTATGATGGATCCTGATCAAGCTCAAAGAGCGGTTGATTTTATTGCTGGGGGCACATATGCAATTGATGGACATCAAGAGAGAGTCGGTGAAAGTATTTTTCTTTTTGCTCCAAGTTGTGTAAATGTAACTAGCTCTTCCCCAGAAGAAGCTTCTCCTTCTTCTCTGTCTAAAGAAAACACAACACAATATAGTTTGGGCAAAAATACTACTCCTGAACCAGCATGGGGTAGTTCTAAATTAAGTGCTTATTCATGATTAATCTGTGATAGATAAAATTGCGATTATTGGTTTTGGAAATATTGCGAGTGCTATAGTAACCCCTCTATTAGATAACAAATTAATTCAGCCAGATAATGTTTTTTGTGTTGTAAAAACAGAAAAAAGTTTAGAAAACATAAAAAAAAATTATAAACATAATATAAACGTTTATAAATCAGGTTCTAAAGAGTCAAAAATAATTTGGGATTGTCAATATAAACTTCTTTCGATAAAACCCCAACAATTAAATGATATAAGTGAGTCCCATCATATAAAAAATAAGGACAATTTAATAGTTTCAATTCTTGCAGGGGTTTCAATAAATAGAATTACTCAAAAGTTTCCTAATCATAAATGTGTGAGGGTGGTTACAAATATTCCAATAATTATTGGAAAAGGTTTAACAGGGATTTCTTGGGGAGAAGAAATTACAGAGGATCAGAAACAATTTACAAAAAAATTATTTGAAAATACTAGTAAAATTTATGAATTTACTGAAGATTACCTTGATATATTTTTAGCCTTAACTTCATCAGGTCCTGCAATTATTGCTTTAATTATAGAAGCATTAAGTGATGGAGGATTAAGCGGGGGATTACCAAAAATAATTTCAGAGGAACTTGTTATGGAAATGATACTAGGGACTATTTGTCTAATAAAGGAAAATAAACTTACTACCTCTGAGCTTAAAAATTTAGTAACCTCTCCAGGTGGAACAACTATTTCTGCTTTAAGGGTTTTAGAAAAAAAGAGTCTAAGGTCAGCATTAATGGAATCAATAGTTTCAGCTAGTAATCGAAGTAAAGAGTTTCGTTAGGTTTTTCAATTATCTTTTAAGTTAATATAAACTTTTTCAAGTGAATTTATATTTTTATCAATTGTGTATCTCTCAAGTATACGTTCTCGAGCTTTTTCTCCAAGATCTTTTGTAAATGAAGGGTGTTCTATAAGAATTGGGATTATAGTTTTTAATTGAGCAGTCACATTATCAGTTGAAATCACTATCCCTGCTCCCTTATCTAAAACTTCACCATCAGCTCCTGCATCTGTAGCTACACAAGCAGTACCAGCAGACATTGCCTCTAACAGTGATAATGATAAACCTTCTACTAAGCTTGGCAAGAAAAATACTTCTGCTATTTGCATTATTGCTATCCTAGTTTCTAAATCTAATTCGGCACCCCACCAAATTAATTTCTCATTACCAAGGTTAGAAAAACTATTTTCAAGTGTTGGCTTCATTGGTCCATCCCCAACAATAACTAATTTACAATTTTGAGTTTTTGTTTGGCGCCAAGAACGTAAAAGTGCTTCGATATTTTTCTCATTTGCAACCCTTCCCATATACAAAAAGATTCTTTCATTTCCAAGTTTGTTTTTTACCTGATCATATTTTTTACTTTTTTTGCAAAAAGGTCTCCAAATATTTTCATTAACGCCGTTTGGAATGATTATTTGTTTTTCTTTAGGTACTCCTAATTTCTCAAGAACAGTTTTTTGAAGTTCAGAAAAAATAATTATTTTATCGAACTTTGCTAAAGAGGGAGCATAAAGTTGATAAGTTAATTGTTGAGTGCTCGCAGTCAGATTTCTATTTTTTGCATCAAATGGTGGATGAAATGTTCCAATAAGAGGAACATTAATTTCATTACAAAGCTCTGGGAGTCTAAAGTCTAGGGGAGATAAAGTTAGGCTTGCATGTACTATGTCTGGCTTTAATCTTTCCAATGATAGCCTTAGCTCTTTTTCTGCCCTAAGCGAGGGTATTGTATAAACTTGAGATTTAATTAAATAAGGGAGACTTACATCAGGATCATTTGCAAGAAATAATGGGTTTGATGAGTTTGAACTAGAGGGATTGTCGAAATGAATAAAACTAATTTTATGCCCTCTAGCCTTTAATTCCTCAGTAGTTGAATTGCCGTAAGTTACATTTCCACAAAAAGGGGATTTTTTTCCCAACCAGGCAATATGAACCACATTAATTGAATAAACTATTTATTAAGTTAACAGCCAAAGGTGCCATGATCATATTTTTGAAATTTTTTATTCTTCATAAAAATGCTAAGAATATATTTCTCTCAACATTTTTAGTGAAGATAGATCCTTCTCTAATTGAGTAGAGATCCATGTCTCAATAATAAATAATATTTTAAGCCAGACTTTTTTTGGACCCAACAACTCGCCATTAGATTTTATTGGTAATTCTGGGAAAAGAAGTCTTTGTATTAGAGCAACTTCAGATGCATTTATTTTTAGATTACTTTGAGGATCTTCTATGGATGAAAAACCTTCACTTGGCAAATAATAACAACTCCATTCCCAATTTCCTAAAGGTGGGATAATAGGTTCTCCAGTTTTACAACAATGATGAATTGGTAAATTAATACCTCCGATGGCTAATAGATGGATTAATGATTGAATACTCATTGAAAGCATTTTAATATCTTCTTCTTGAGACTCTTTATATAAATAAATCCTATCAAGATGTGCAAGAACGCAAGATAAATAGTCTTGTTGCTTGTCATTATTACCTACTAATAAAAATGTTAATTCAGTTATTGCTTGCGCGGCTGCAAGACATTCAATATTTTTTCCTAGACCAGAATAGCTTTTTAAAATTTTAATTTGACGTACAGTTTTAAGATTTCTTTTCCCAAAAATCTGCAGACTTAAATATGTTAAGGGAGTAGCTGCGGCAAGACTACTTTTAGGACGCCTAGCACCAGGTACCGCTAATCTAACAATCCCTTGCTCATCGGTAAGGATAGTAATTAATCTATCATTCTCGCCTAATGGAGAAGCTTTAATACAGAGACCTTTTAGTCTGCACTCACCAGAACCAGACATTTAAATTACGTTAACTTCTTCAAAAATTTCACAAAAATTGGAAGTTCCCACGCAACTAATTCCAATATCAAACAAATCAATTACTTGCGTCAGTTTTTTTATGCCACCTACAATTTTGATTTGATTTTGCGTGCCTGTTATTTTTAGTATTTCGGGGACATCATTAGATGTAAGAGGAGGCCCAAATCCGTCCCCGAATTGAAAATTATTTATTCCTAATTCCAAACATATTTCTATCGCATTAATAAAAACTTCTTCTTGTAGTTTTGATTTATTTATGATTATTGAAACTGGTAATCCAGATAATTTAACTTGCTCAATTTCAGCAGCGAAAGTTTCTAAATTTCTTTTGGATAAATTGATAAAGTTCGGGATATATTCAATTCCTTTTGCACCCTTATCTTTTGCAAAACAAACTAATTCTTCAATAAATGAAACTGGTAAATCTGCTAAAGGGTAAGAAATAAGTGCGTTTATATCTACACTGTAATTTCCCAAACAGTTTTTAAGATCAGTTAAATAATTTAGTGAAGTAGAAATATTTTTGATATTGTATTTTCTTATTAAATCGCAATTCACACAGAAATCTTCCCATGATAAATAAGGGTTAATAATAATCGCATGAATTTTCTCGTTTAATTCATATTCAATATTGGGCATTTAAAACTTATTTAGATTGAATCAGTCCATAACCTCCATGATTCCTTTTATATATAACTTGAAGTTCATTATTTTTCTTGTTTCGAAAAACATAAAAATCATGATCAATTAGATCTAATTGTTTTCTTGCTTCGTCTAATGAAATTGGAGTCATTTCAAAGTATTTATTTTTTATAGATGGCTCAGGCAGACTTGCTTCAGTTCCTTCTTTTAATAAAGCTTTATCTAAAAAATTTGATTCCATACTTTCAATTGGTAAAGAATCTTTAATTTTAAATTGTTTATTATGAATTGTTTTATTGTTTCTTTCTTTGTATTTGCGTAATTTTCTACAAAGTTTATTTGAAACTAAATCAATGCTTGAGTATAGATTTTCAGTTTTTTCTTCAGCTCTAATTACGGTACCATTTGCAAAAATAGTAACTTCTGCAGTTTGGAACGAGACTCTTGGATTCTTTTCAATTGAAAGGTGTATGTCAGCTTCTTTAACGATATCCTTATAGTGATGTGTTGCTTTTTCTATCTTTGCCTCAGTATATTCTTTTAATGCTCCAGTGAGCTCAAGATTCTTTCCATGGATTAAAATTTTCATAACAAATCTAAAAATATTTACTTACTTTTTAAATCTACTTTAATATGGAAAATAGAACAGCAATAATTAAACAACCTGATAATATTTCTTCTTTTAATGATGTTTATAAATTACAAAAAGAATATCAGGAGGCATTGATTTTAGACAATTCTAACCCTGATTTTATTTGGATAGGGGAGCATCAACTCTGTTATACATTGGGGAGAGGATCTAATTACGATAATTTACTATTTTCTCTTAATGATGCTAAATATGATGTTTTTAAGATTGATAGAGGTGGTGAGGTAACCTGTCATATGCCAGGACAATTAGTAACGTATTTGGTTTTAGATTTGAAAAATTTTAATAAGGATTTAAATTGGTACTTAAGAAAAATTGAAGAAATTATTATAAAAATCCTTGGAGCTTTTAATATGGATTGTTACTCTAGAAATGGGTTTACTGGTGTTTGGATAGGAAATAAGAAAATCGCATCAATTGGAATTGGGTGTAAAAGATGGATTACAATAAATGGATTTTCAATCAATATTGACTGCGATTTAGAAAACTTTAATAGGATAGTTCCTTGCGGAATAGAAAATTGTCTTATGGCAAATATGATTGATTACAACAAAAATTTAAATATTCAAGAAGTTAAGAGAATTGTTAAAAAAACCATCGAGGAAGAATTTAATTTTGATTTTATATCAAAATAGAAATTAAAATTTAAAAATCAATTTAATATGGGTGATTTAGCGTATTGGCCCGCAGCCAAACCTCTTTCTAAAAAAAATAAATTTGCCAAAAATAGAGATTTTATTAATAACCTTGATCATATAGATCAAATTTGGGAAAAATTAAAATTTAAATGTGGTGATGCTTTAGCTGTTTGCGATTTAAGAGGGAAATACAAAGAAAAATTTTCTTATTCTGAGCTGGCTGATTTAATAACAAAAGTCTCTTTTTCTTTCGAAAATTATGGTTTAAAAAAGGGGGATGTAGTTACTGTAATATCTGAAAATTCTCCAAGATGGCTAGCAGTAGATCAAGGCTTAATGCGTTTAGGAGCTATAAATGCAGTGAGAGGTATTAATTCTCCTTCAGTAGAATTAGACTATATTATTGGGCACTCTAATTCAGTAGGACTAATAGTTCAATCTAAGGAAATTTGGCTAAAGTTAAACAATAAAGAAGAATTAAAAAAAAGACTGAAATTTATAATCAATTTAGAAGATGAACAATTTGAAAGTTTAATAAGTTGGAGTACATTCATAAGTTCAGTAGAAAAAGAAAATTCACAAAATAATAATCTTGAAAAATTTAATCCAGAAATTGATGACGTCGCTACTATTCTTTACACTTCTGGGACGACAGGAAAACCTAAAGGTGTACCTTTGACTCATGCAAATTTTTTACATCAAATAATCAATTTAGCCTATATTGCTGATCCAGAACCAGGGACCTCTGTATTAAGCGTTTTGCCTATCTGGCATTCTTATGAGAGAAGTGCTGAATACTTCTTTTTTTCATGCGGTTGTTCTCAATACTATACAATTCCAAAATTTCTTAAAGATGATATTACACAAATAAAACCTGTTGTCATAGCTACTGTACCGAGACTATGGGAAGCAATACATGATGGTTTTTTTCAGGCTTTGAAGAAAATGCCTTCCAAAAAGCAAAAACTTATTAAGTTTTTGATAAGTAATAGTTCGGTTTTCAAAAGAAGTCTGAGAAAGATAAGAAATATAGATATGAATCAAATAACTTTTAAATCAAAAATCCCCTTACTGGGTTCTGTTATTAGCCGATATCCTTTACATAAATTGTCTACTATTTTTTTATGGCCGAATATTCTTAGACAACTATGCGGAGACAAACTGAAATTTCCCATTAACGGTGGAGGTGCATTGCCAGAACATGTAGATCTTTTTTTTGAATCTTTAGGTGTAGATGTTTTGGTGGGATATGGACTCACAGAAACTAGTCCAGTATTAACTTGTAGAAGAAGAGAATTTAATGTTAGAGGATCATCTGGTCAGCCTCTAGCATTTACTGAAATCAAAATAGTGAATGATGATAAAAAAAAGATTCTGAAGTTCAGAGAAGTCGGAAAAATTCTTGTTAGGGGCCCGCAAGTAATGAAAGGTTATCTTAATAATGAAATAGCTACAAATGATGTTTTATCCAAGGATGATTGGTTTGATACAGGTGATTTAGGTTTTCTAATTCCAAATGGTTCTCTCTTTATAACAGGAAGAGCCAAGGATACAATAGTGCTATCAAGTGGTGAAAATATTGAACCGAATCCGCTAGAGACTGAAATCCTTAGTTCTGAATTTATTAATCAGATTCAACTAGTAGGACAAGATAAGAAATGTTTAACAGCCCTTGTAGTTCCTAATGTCGAATTGGTTAAAAGCAAGTTTTTGGAAGAAGACCTTTCAAAATTAAATCTGAATAAGAATATTGGTACATTTTTTAAATCACAAATTAATAATTTGCTTAAAAGTCGATTAGGAGCAAGATCAGAAGAACAAATATTAGATTGTTATTTTGTTGATGCCTTTACTCTAGAAAATGGGTTGTTAACACAAACTCTTAAACAAAAAAGAAAAGAAATAGAAAAAAAGTATTTATTACAAATAGAAAATATGTATGAAAACAAATTTAGTAAGAAAATTTGATTTGTTCTATCTATATTGATAAGGTAATTTAATTTTTTATGGAAACAAAAAACTCAATATCTATAAAGCGTTCAATAGCTATTAAAGCTGTAGTTACTCCAACTTGGAAGGAAGATGCTGAAAAAGAATTAAGTAAAGCAATCTCAAACATTGATCAGCAACTATCGCAACTGGAGCAAGAGGGGCAGCAAATAGTAAATAATATTAGATCCCAATCGGTTAATCCTCTAGATCCAAGGGTTCAAGAACAGGTTAGTCAGGTGCAACAACAAGTCGCAGCAAAACGAAATGAAATTGAAGAACAAAAAAGAAATCTACTTCAACAACAGAGTCAAGTTCGCGAATTGAAAATGGACGAAATTGTTGATCAAGGGCAAGTGGATAGTTTTTGTGATGTCGCTGTTGGAGACAATCTTATCGAAAAAATGCAAGTCTCGATTACGGTTAAAGATGGAGTTATTCAATCAATAGATAATAATTAAAAAGAAGATTTAGCATTTTTGATAAATATAAGTAAATCTTAATTTCGAAGAGTTTTAAATTCTAATCGATCTAAATTATTACTTTCTTAAGTTTTAAGAGTTCCCACTGTGAACATGATTTCGTATAATTAAAACAAGAGTTTAAAGGGTTCTTAATCATAAAAACTTTAGGAAGTTTGGTAGAAATCCCTTGAAACTTATGCAATAACAATTTTCTTATGTCTCACGAAATATTCATGCCTGCCTTGAGTTCTACTATGACGGAGGGCAAGATTGTGGAATGGTTGAAAAATCCAGGAGATAAAGTTGAAAGAGGTGAATCTGTCTTGGTTGTTGACAGTCGATCTAAACTGAGAGGGATAAAACTCTCTTTTTTTATGACTGCTCAAAATTTTATGAATGTTGTTCGATTTAAATTAAAATCTGATTGTGTAGATAAGTATTTCGAAGTAATAGATAAAACAAGTTTTGAGGGAATGACTCAAAGATATATCGCTAAAACTGGAGATTATGATTACTGTTTTGTTGGGATCTGGAAAAGTGCAGAAGCTATTTCAGCTCAAAGACCAGCTATGATTGCTCACCTTGATGAGGTTAGAGGATTTATGGAAGAGTTGTCTCCAGAACTTGGAGTTACTGACCCTGTTTCAGGAAATATTGTTTCTAAAGTTGGATATCACGATTGACAGTCGATCTACCATAATTAGCATTTAGCTCCTTCTCAACCTCTTTGAGTTCCTCTCAATAATTCTCGTAATTTTAACCTAAGACTAAAAATGAAATCAGGTTCAGAAAACCAACTATCTTTATCTGTTATTTCTACAGTTTCGTTTAAAAATTTAGCGGAAGAAGTCAAAGAATTTGCAATAATTACTTTTGATTTTGGACTTGAGTAAATAAATCCAATAATTAACACAATTAAAAATATGGACCCTTTAACTTTAAGTGATTTAATAAATTCTTTTTTTAAGTAACCCAAAATAATTTAAAAATTAAATTTACCTTAGGAGTTGATATTTAAAGACAGATTAAATTGACAGTCAATCTAAAATAAAAAAAGTAATAAGTTTTTATAAATGAGTAAATTTACTAACTGACAAATTAATTTTTTTGCTTATTATTAAAATTAACTTAAGAAAAATTTAAGTAAAAGTTAAGATTATGGCAAAATCAAACGCAAAGAGAAAAAAAGCTATTTTATCTCTAAAAACTCCAACTATTCTGGCAGATGGAGTTATCCAGTTCAGTACAATAGTAACTTCTATAACACTTGTTTTTTTAACAGTTGGATTTTATTCAGCTTCTAATCAAGCTAATAATTTAAATAAAAACTTAGAAAGAATTACTTCACAAAATTCAGTAAATATGAGTGCTGGAAATTATTGCGATTGAGCTCTTTGATAATTAAACTTTAGTGCTTAATGCCTTAAAAATTTATATCAAAAAATTTACTTTTGCTATGCCAGAATCAGAGAGATAAAACAATAAAGAAATGCATTAACTCTGCAAGGAAATTAAAAAAAAGAAAAAATCATCATTTGTTTATATTTTGAGGAACCAATAACTAAATTTAAACTTGATATCTTATGGAATTTTTTATGCGTAAAATTACAAAATTCATTTTCATCTGAATAGTTAATTAAATCAACTGAATTAATATTTGAATCAAACCACAGGTCATATTCTATGTAATTTGGCTCTGCAAAATAAGTCATACCAAATTTATTTCAAAAAGAAAAAGCTTCTCTATTTCGTGTGAGGAGAATATAGAAGCTATCTACAGTTTAAAAGATTTAATGAACTCTTCTTTAAGAATTAAATAAGATACGAATAAGAAAAAATAAAATATTTTTTTAATTTAAAAAAATGATTAGTTTACTTTTTGCATACTATAAAAAATTGCATCCAAGGCCACTGCTTTGCTTTAGAAGAATTGAATGCATAATTAGAATCACATTTTAAAGTTATAAGCAAGTTATGAATTGTTTAAAAGAAAAAAACAAAAAGAAAGGAATTTTTGAAAGTTATATTTTTAATAAAAAGTAATTATCTAATTTGTGTTTTTGCTTCTAAACCTATTAATTTCATAAGGACTTTTGCATTACTTGCAACTGCAGAATATTGTTTTTCTTGCATTGCTTTATGCATAGCAGTTTCTAGAGTACATACTAATTTCGCTGTCATTTCACGGCGATTTAAGTCCCCTTCCTCAATATCATCTTTCAGCAAAAGATAAGCATTAGAAGTGATCTGCCTGGCTCTTCTTCTTGAGATTCCATATTTTGCGGCAACAAAGGAAGTAATAGATGAATACGCTTGTCCTTCAGCAACTAATTCAGCAGCATGTGCAACTCTTAATTCGGTTTCTTGTTTAGTTGCTCTTTTAGTCATTACTACTTGGTTTGCCTATCCTTGCATCTAGCTCTTGCTCAAAAACAGACATAAAGTAGGTTTAACTATTGTATTTATAGCATTAAATATTATAGATTTGTAGAATAAATTCAGTTCTAACAAGGGGTTATAGCTTAGCTTACCCTAATCTTAATTAACATTTTATGTTCGTCTGAATGTAATTAAAGATTAGGGTAGAACTATTTATAAAACAAGAAACTAGCCCTTCCCTTGAGGGGATTATTCTCTTCGCACTAGTTATCGCACTAATTAGTTAACGCTTAGTAATATTTACCCCTAAACTTCAGTTATACCAATAGTTTTGAAATACTTTTGATTCCCTTGGTAAGGGAGAGATCTCGGGTTCAAGTCCCGACGAGGGCATGAACAAGAAGTATCTCTATAACTTAGTTTATAAGTATTTGAAAGAATAAAATAATTTTAAAGCACTAAATATAAACGAACTAGAGAATATTTATTTCTTATTAAAATAATTTACTTCGCTTGATAATGGAGAGGCCCTGAGTTCTTGTCTCGGCGAGGGTTTAGCCCAATAAAACTAATTAGTCTTAAATAGCTTTTAAATATTTTAGTATTTAAAAAATATTGTTCTGAGAAATGTCATTATCGTCATACAGGATGCACAGAATATATCTTGCGGCAACCATGAATTATGGACTTGGTTCTGATGATTCAGAAGAGTTGGAGTACTACAACAAAATCAGAAAAGAGATGAATGATATGAAAAAAGACCCAATTAAAAAAGGGATAACTTTTAGTTGGAATATCTCCGAAGAAATAGAAAAATGAATCTTAATACTTTCTTACTAATCGATGGGATTCTGATGATTATTGGTCTGCCAATTTTGATGATTCTTAAAGGGAAAATTGATCCAAATTGATAATTCTTTAACCATATTCAAATTCAATTGTTGATCCTTTATCCGTATATGTGAGTTCCTCAAACCGTACATATTTATGAGTCGGATGGCCTGTCTGACTAGTTAGAACATAGTTGTAGTCGTCATGAGTAAATGTCTACCAAATCCAAACTAAAAGAAAATTATAAATCTGAGCTTGAAGAAAGATCAGAGGAAGAACTTCTTGAGGAAGAAATCAGAAATCAACAAACATTGGATAGCTTTGTTGAATCTGACAAAAACTGGAGCTAATGAAAACTTATTTTTAAGGAGATTGTTATGAACTTAAAAAGATCACCATTTTCTATACTTAATAAAGAAAGAAGAGAAATTGATTATATCAAGGGAGTTTATAAGAGAAAAATTCAAGCTGAAATTGAATCTTATAAAGATCCCGAAGATGAAGATAAGAGAGATACAATTCACGCTCAAGATATATTGATGCTTGATAGAATCTCAATTTAATTTTCATTTACTAATCCGTAGATCAATAATCTTGCTATTAATTAAGTAGAGACTTTTTTATTAAATGCCATTAGACGTATTTCTAATGAATATGTGTGTTGTAGTCATAGCTCTGCTTATTAGAAGAGAAATCAAACTTAAGAAAGCGAGATAAATTATGAAGACGCAAATTTTTAAAGAGCAATACATCCCAAATGTTCATGCTATTACTCTTTTACTAATGCTTATTATATGTCTGTGGTTACCTCTTGCACTCAGATTCTTATTAATAATTTAGTCGAACTAATTAGTTAATACTCTCATCCTTAAACTCTGCTATAACCTAATTTTGTTTTAAAGATCTTATATGGAACTCCTATTTCTAATTATTTGTATAGATTTAAATAGTTAGTGTTTCGACTACTCAGAAACCCAACTTGTGATTTTCGTTGTGCTATAAATATGCCCTCCAGATTCTATATTCTTGATGGTTTCTGGATCTGAAAAAACATGCTTAGCCACACCTTCTTCAGCTTGATGAATAACAATAACTTCTTTGGGATCAATTAAACTTTTGCCACGATATAGAGGAGTAAGTCCTACCGTTTTATGAAATGCATCTATCTCTGGACTATCAAACATTTTTACCCATTCTTCAAATGTATTTGAAAGTTTGAAGGTGAAAACAGTTGTTTCAATAGTCATAAAAAAAAGCTAATTGCTATTTATTTTAGATCGACTGTCAATAATCAATAAAAAACTGGTGGATAAGGTGTTTGTCCATTCATTAATGATGTGTCAATTGGTTTACAGATATTCATCAATGCATCTTGTCCGAACCCTGGACCAGAGGGTCCATCTATAAACTCCTGAAACTCATCAGCTGAAATACCCTCTTTTACTTCCCAAAAACAATATACAGGACCAGTTCTAGTTACGGCATTTGCGGAATGGTTAAAAAATCCTTTTTCTTTATTAGCTGCTACAGCATCATCCCATCCACCACCCGGTGCCATCGCCGCATAAGCTGTTTCCCACCATTTTTCAGCTTTTCCTGCCTTAAATTCATGATGAACAATATAAAAAGTTGATGCCATAAAAATAATATTTGAGTTGAAATAAAGTTACTTGATATAAGTAAAGGAAAGATTAATTTATTTTGAATTTCTAAAAAAAAAAAGGTGGCTAAAAGCCTCTAGCGATCGACTGACAATATGTACAATCTAAATCAAAATCCAGATATTGCTTCATAAAAATCAGCGTCTGGCAGTATTTCCTTCAAGGGTTCAATCTCCTTTGCAGGGCCTTGGACCTGCACAGTAATATCTGACACTTCAAAAAGCTTAGGAATCATATGTCCCATGTTTTTGAGATGAAATAAAGCGGCAGCACCATCTTTATATGCCTCTCTTACATAAGCCTTATCTGAACCGCATGTAGTGATATTAAAAAAAAGGCAGTCAGGTTCATTAGCTTTTGTCAGTACCAAAATTTCTTCTAAAAGATCTATGCACTGGTCCAATTTCCCATCCTTGATTGTGAAGTGGGGATGAATAGAAACCATGGTTGTATCGAGAGACATGAATTTATAGATATTTCTACTATCTTTTTAGCAAGTAATATTTATAAACAAGTTAAAAATATAGATTATCTAAAAATTAAAAATTTTAATTTGGTATAGCATGTACCGTTTATGCGCTTTTTGGAAGCTATTAATTGGATATGAGTTATTTTGCTGAACCAAACCATATTGAATATGATGCATGGTTCGATGAAAACATCGACCCAGTGGATCTTGTGAATTACTCAGATGAAAAGGAGTTTAGTGATTCGGTACACTTTAAGTTCCATAAGATGTCCACTAGAAATTTAACGATTGGATCTTCTGATAATTTTCACTGGTAAGTAGAAGATTTTTCACTCCATAAATATTTATGAATCTTACGCAGAATATGTTCCATCACTTTCTCTTCTTGACTTAGCTAATACAATTTCATCTACAACTTTTTCAATCATGTAAGCACTTTTTTTACCAAAGCATTTTTCTTTTTTAATACTCTCAAAATCATTTGGGATTAAATCAATACGTTCACAACAATCGCATTTAATATCAATTTTCTTACCTTTGAAAACCTCCAAAGCTCTTGAAAAAATCCATTGCTGGACTGAAATGCTTTCCCAACTATCAAAATTAGACCATTCATCAAAATTCCTATTAAGGATGCCTTTTAATCCATCAGCCTGATTTACATATACTAGGTGTGAATCTTTTCTTGCTTCATCATTAATACCAATTGTTTTGACAGAATTTTGATTCATTAAATATAGATTAAATTGCCCTATTAATCTAAAGGATAGTTTCAAAATTATAAACGAAAAAATGTCTTAAATAAGATCATTAATTGCTTTATCTAATCTAGAAATATGAATTGTATTTATGAGCAATTCAAAATCATTAAAATCAAAGCCTGGGCCAACACAAAAACTCACTAAAGTAAATTCGCCTGTACTTTTAGAAACTTGCCAATATCCAGCTGGGATCATTTCTATTAGATTATTGGAATCTAAAATTAAATTTCTTATTAACTTATTATCATCATCTAAGCACCATAAATGCAAAGGATCACCCCTTAGATAAATCCAAATTTCATCTGCATTTTTGACTCTATGCCAAGCACTTTTTGCCTCTCTCTCCAGAAGATAATAAATTCCCGTAATAAAGTTTCTAATTTGGCCGTCTTCCCTTATTAGAGCATTCTTACTCCTTACTATCTCTCTAAACCATCCACCTTCAGTATGAGGAGATAAATTAAATTGTTTAATTATTTCTAAGTTTTTTTGATTAGGATTTACTTTACCAAAATATCTTTTATTTTTTGTCTTACAGTTAATAACTACCCGAAAATAAATTAAAAAAAATATATTTTCTAAAAACTTAAGCACAAATAACTGACAAATCTACAAAATTTTTATTTTCATCTGCTAGCTCAGTAATGATTCTACTGAGCCATTCAGAGGTGGTTTCACAATAACCTACATTTAAAATAATTTTTTGCTTTGCTGTTTCTTCTTTATTCATAGTTAGAGTATTTTTATTTAAATTAGTCTTTAATTAAATCTATGTGAATAAGTCTTAATTACTATCTATTTCAAAAAGTTGTATTTAATACATATTTAAGAACTGCTAGTAAACAAATAAAATTAAATCGTTGACAAGAAAATCTATACAAGTAAGAGTAGAAAAAATTTATTATTTAACCTATGAATAACATCAAGATTGAGGAATTGATGAAAGTAAGGTTCGATGGTATTGCTAATAGAATTGGACAATTAAGCAAAATGGAAAGTGAGTCTTTATTGCTTGAGCATCTTGAGTGGTTAGAGGGAGGATGGGAGACTGAAGAAATCTTATTTTTAAAAAAGCCCCACAGAAAATGGTGGTTCTAACTCTACTTCTATAAATAATTAATGATGACCTAAGGGACCAGGGCCAGATCCTATTTTGTAGGAATTTTCTAAAGATTTCTCAACAAATAATTTCGCTTTTTGTATGGATTCAATCAGATCAAAACCTAGAGCATTGTAAGCACAAATAGCAGCACTCAAAGTACAGCCGCTACCATGGGTATTTTCTGTATTTATAAAATTATTAAATAGCCACTCTTTTCTACCATTTATGTCAAGAAAAAAATCTATCCCTTTCATATTTGTTAAACCGCCACCTTTTATAAGTACCGCTTTAGCTCCAAGACCAATAATTTTTCTTGCTGAATTTTCGATATCTTGTTTACTCCTTATTTCTAAATCAGAAAGTAGATTCGCTTCATAAATATTTGGGGTTACCAAATCAGCAATTGGTAATAAGAGTTTTTTATAAGCATTAATAGCAGAATCTTCCAGTAATTTAGAACCAGTTCTTGTAACCATTACTGGGTCAATAATTTTGGTTATTTTGTATGTATTTAATTTTGATGCAGTATCAATAATTATCCTTTCATTTAATAACATTCCAGTTTTTAAGGCATCAATACCAAAATCAGCGAATAAAGTATCTAACTGATTTAATAAAGTATTCTTCTCTACTGGTTGAACGCATGTAACCTCTATACTATTTTGTGCGGTAATACATGTAATAACAGAACATCCATGTACTTTAAGGGCCATGAAAGTTCTCAAGTCAGCCTGTATGCCTGCTCCACCCCCGGAGTCACTACCGCCTATTGAAAGTGCAATTTTAGAATACATAATTTATTAACTCGTTTTTGAAAGTACTATAAATAAATAATAATTCAAATCAGAAATCTGAATATGCATTAAAAAAATCTAACTCCAATTCCATAGCTCTCCTGTATAAATATTTGGCCTGATTAATATCATATGTTTCTTTATCAGTCTCAATAAGATTTTCAAGTGAATCTGCTAGCTTTTCAAAGCTCTCATCAGAATAAGTAATTATCCATTCTTTATATTTAATGTCAAAATTCTCCTTATACAAACTTTTTCCTATCCAAGAATAAAGTCGCATACATGGAGTCATTGCGAACATTATTTCAACGGAGCTAAGTCTTTTGGAAGTATCATCAAGAAAATCTGTATAATTTTTAGTGGCTTTTTTTATATAGTTATTAGACAAATCAATATCCCATTCTTTTGCATACTTTTCATGAAGTATTAACTCCTCTGAAACTCCCATTAAAAGTTCACTCAACTTCCTTATTGAATATTTATCTTTTGATTTAGAAACTGCAAGACCATATGCTTTAGCAAAAGTCTCTAAAAAGAAATAATCTTGAGCTAAATATTCTTGAAATATATTTTTAGGGAGACTTCCATTCTTTAAACCTTGAACAAATTTTGTATTTAAACTTAGTAAAGCAATCTCATAATTATCCTCCCAAAGTTGTTTTGTAATTGACATAGATATTTCTTGAAAAGTTTAAAAATTTTTCTTTCTTAAATCTTAATACCTAAGAAATTATTTATTTTAAAATTAGTAAAATTAAGAGGGTTTTTCATAAAAATTCCCATTTCACTTCGCAATAAGATCTCTTTAGAATCATAGGGAATTTTGTCTGGCATTAATCCTTAAGACTTGAAAATGGAAATTTATTAAATTCCAATATCAATTGGCATTATTTTTTTATCCATTTTATTTTAATCTTGATAATTTTTTGGGGTCATTAAATAAAACTTTTTTTAAACCTAAAATGTATAAACAAACCCCAACAAAACTTAAAATAAAATCAACATAAAGATATTGAGTCATAGTAATTTGATCTTTAATTATTTATAGCTGATTAGGAAAAATCAAGATGTGATAAATTAAACCCAAAAGCAGAAAATAATGATCAATAACATAGTAAATTTGCACATATATAATGCATTATTTTGAATATTTATAATTATCAAATATTTCAAAAGCAATGCATTAGTTTTCTAAATATGCATTGAGTAAATTTTTCTTAAAAATAGATATTATTTTATACATCAAAAAGACGTCAGTCTTATCTATATATATTAAAAACTATGTGGTCTAAGATAAGGCTTGTCATTTACGGAACTACTGCTTTAGCGGGAATTATTTGGCCATTTTATTTTATTAATCAGTTTATTAATTTGGTAAGAAATGGAAACATTCAAGGGTTCGCGATAGATATAGTAAACACCTTTTTTGATGATGCATGGATAACACCTACATCAGGATTTATATCCGCTGATACGGCGGTTCTTCTCATAGCTATTTTTGTTTTTTATGCTGCTGAAGGGAGGAGACTAAAATTACGTTTATGGGGTATTTATTTCCCGCTAACATTTATTATTGCGCTTGCTTTTTCATTTGGGGCATTTATGTTTATTCGTGAACTAAAAACTAATAAAGAACTAAATGAAATTAATTGACAATTTTGTAGAAAAATTCCACAATTATTCTCTTCCTACGCCAGAAAAGTGCTTTGTATTAGAAGAGAGAGATGAACTATACATAAATAAATGGATAAAAAATGGAAAAATTAATGGAAAAATGAAAGATATATTTGAATGGATTGAAAAAAAATATTTATCTAATAAAAAGCAACTAGAGAAAACTGATAAAAAAAAATTTGATGAATTAATGAGAAGATTTTATTTAAAAAATTGGAGGATTATCTTATTAATGTGTAATTACCAAACTAAATATAGATATTATTCAAAAGTTATAATTTCAATTAAAGATAAAAGTTATCCTGAAATGAAAAATAAAGATTTTCTGAAATTATTTGCAAATAATTAGTTATTTAATAAATTTATATACAAATTAAAATTTTGTTTTTTAGTATAAAACAAAAAATTAATGAAGGATATAAATATTTTATGGTTCAAAAAGGATCTAAGAATAGATGATAATGAAGCACTTTATGAATCTTTAAAAAATAATGACATCTTACCCATATATATATTTGAAATTGATTTATGGAATCAAAAAACTCATTCAAGAAGGCAATGGCAATTTTGTAAGGAAAGTATATTAGATTTAAGAAATTCACTTAAAGAAAGAGGTCAACCACTAGTAATAAGAACAGGAAATGTAATTGAAATCTTTGAAGAAATTAGTTCCAAATTTAATATAATGGGTATATATAGTCATCAAGAAACTGGAGATTGGCTTACTTATAAAAGAGATCAAGAAGTTAAAATATGGGCTTCAAATAAAAAAATAATTTGGAAAGAATATTTACAGTTTTCTGTATTTAGAGGAAATATAAATAGGGATGACTGGTCAAAGAAATGGGCAAAAAATATATCCAGGAGATTAATTAAAGGCCCATTAAAAATTAATCCAATTGATTTTGATACTGGGGGAATACCCGACGAAAAAATATTTTCTTTTAAAAAAGACGAATGTAAAGGAAGATTAAAAGGCGGAAGAAAAAAAGGCCTTGAAAGGATGGAATATTTTTTTAAAGAAAAATTAAATTCATATTCAAAAGATATTTCAAGCCCAGAAAAATCTTTTGATAGCTGCTCAAGATTATCTCCTTACATTAGTTGGGGATGTCTTTCATTGAAAGAGATTTTTTATCAAGCAAATTTATATAAAAATAATAATTCAAGAATGTTGAAGAGTAGATTAACTTGGCATTGTCATTTTATTCAGAAACTTGAAAGCGAACCAGAATTAGAATTCCAAGATTTCCACCCTTATTTTCAAAATATTAGAACTAATAAAGCTGAATTACTTGTTTTATGGAGTCAAGGCAATACTGGTTTTCCTTTTATAGATGCTTGTATGCGTTCATTAAACTTTAATGGATGGATCAACTTTAGAATGCGCGCAATGCTCATGTCTTTTGCAAGTTATAATTTGTGGTTACCTTGGCAAGATTCAGGATCAGAATTAGCAACAAAGTTTATAGATTATGAGCCTGGAATACATTGGAATCAATGTCAAATGCAGTCTGGAACAACATCTATAAATACCAATAGAATTTACAATCCTATCAAGCAGGGAAAAGATCACGACCCCAAGGGTAGATTTATAAAAAAATGGGTCCCAGAATTAAAAAAAGTAACTGATACTTTTATTCATGAGCCTTGGTTACTAAGCAAATTTAATAATGAAGAATACTCAAAATTAGAATACATTAAACCAATAGTTGATATTTCTAAAACATCTAGAGAAGCTAGGGAAAAAATTCAAGAAATCACACAAAAAAAAGGCTACTGGGATATATCAAAAAAAATATATTTAAAGCATGGTTCAAGGAAAAAAACAGTAATCAATAAAAGACCTAAAAAAAGTAATCACAACAAACAAATCCAATATGAATTAAATTTAGGGATATAAATTTAATTGATTATTTTATTATTCATTTATGATGAATCCTTCATAATTAAATAATCAGGTAATGATTTTGGTAAAACCATTTAAAAAATCCACAGTCTAGTTATCTAAGCTTTAAGGTAGATTTAACAAGATAAGAACATGCCAAAACCTACTAAAGAGCTTAAGTCAACTCCTTTTACAGAAGTAATAGAACTAGAAAGGATAGTTACTCCAGATGAAGAAAAAAGAGTTGATCATATTTTTGTAAGGAGAAAGAAAATTTGTACTCGTCATCCTGAAGGTTTTGCTACAGAAGAAATTGCAAGATTTGATGTTGCCTGGCCAGAAGAACCTAAAGAAGAATTAAAAGATTCAACTAATGTCAATGAAGAGGTCGAAATCAGTATAAATAAGTAATGTCTAATAGATTTGAGTGGGATGATACCAATAGTTCAGGTATATGGTGGAGTACTAATGTAAGTATTAGAGACGAGTGTATTCTGCTCAAAGAAGATACTAAATGCGAAGATTCTGATATCGTAGAACTTCTTAGGAGTATTGCACAAAATATTGAAGATAATGGCCTTTAATTTTTAGAGGAATATTCTCTCTTTTAGAGATTTTGAATTCCTTTTACAGCTTTTATTAATTCGATACTTATACCTTTTTCACTCATTGAATGACCAGCATCATTAACAATAATTAATTCAGAATTCTTTAATTTCTTATTTAGATCCCAAGCACTCCTAACAGGACATACAACGTCATACCTCCCTTGAATTATTTTTGTTGGAATCGACTCTATTGTGTTTATATTTTTCAAAATAAAATCATCTTCTAAGAAAATATTATTAATAAAATAATGACACTCGATCCTTGCAAAGGCATCTGAAAAAGAATTAACTTCAGACTTATCAAAATCAAATTTTTTATTTATTAAATGACTTGTTGAGAGTTCCCATTTTGTCCAAGCAGCTGCTGCTTTTGATCTTAGATTCGCATCTGAAGATGTTAGATATTTATAAAAAGAACTTATTAAATCATTTCTTTCTTCTTTTGGTATTACAGAAATATATTCTTCAAATTCATCGGGGAATATCTCACTTGCACCATATTGATAGAACCATAACAATTCAAACTTTCTACATAAAAATATTCCTCGCAAAGTTAAGCTGATAACTCTTGAGGGATTTTTAATCGCATATATAAGTGAAAGTGTTGAGCCCCAAGATCCACCAAACAAATGCCAAGTATCTATTTTTAAAAGAATCCTTAATTTCTCAATATCATCAACTAAATGATTGGTCGTATTTTCTTTTAATTCGGAGAAAGGAGTTGAAGAACCGCACCCTCTTTGGTCAAATTGAATAATATCGAATTTATCTGGGTCAAAGTATCTTCTATATCTTGGTTGACTTCCTCCTCCTGGACCTCCATGAATAACAAGAATTTTTTTGCCATTTGGATTACCAGATCTTTCCCAATAAATAGTATGAATATCACTTACTTGTAAAAAACCCTTTTCACGTACTTCTATTTTTGGAAACAAGACTTGATCTTTCATTTTGAAATATTTTTAATCACTTTATTAGTCCATAATATCCAAAAAGAAGTCTAGTTTAGAAGAAATTTGTTAAAAAAAAGGACTGCTTGTACAGTCCTTTTTAATATTTGATTTCCTTCTTACAGGATATAAAATTACATATTTTAAAGTCTATTTACTCATAAACCTAGAATACGTGAATTCGGGGATTTCTCTCGATAATTTAAGTCCCTATTGTCGCTAGTAATTATAAAGCGAAGTCTTATCAGACTAATTGATTGAACTTTAATTTTCGAATAATCCCATTCTCAGGAATACGCTTCCTATATTTTGGAATTTGCTAAATTTCAGGCGGACTATCAATCATTTAGATTGCCTCCGAACTCAACATTTATAAATTACTCCTTTTTATATTTTCAGTAAATCCGTAAATATGCTGATTTACTTTTTTCCTAATTTGTAAGAGGATTTTAATGATCCTTTGTTTTTTATAGATAAATATATAATTAAAGTCTATAATCCCTTATTTATTCAGATTCATAGAGCAAAATAGATTCAATTATTCTTTTATCACTATCAGAAAGTTTATAGTCTTCTAATTTCCACTGAACAAATTTTACACACTCATCAATAGAAGGATTCTTATCCCGGCACTTACGCCACTCTCTAATCCAATCTGCCAAGGCAAAAGTTATTTTTGTAGTAAGCATATTTACCAATCAGGGTAATTAAAATCTCCTCCAATAGGTTCTTCATAAAATTCCCCTTCTTTTATACCTTTATCATATTTTTCAATTATCTTTTTATAAGAAGCTATTGAGGGAACTAAATCTCCTATGTATATGGGTTTCATTCTAATTGTTATAATAGTTTTAATTATTTATTATTTTATATAAGAATTTAATAAAAAGATTATTAATATGCATTATGGATTTCATCAAAAAGAACAAGATATTAACACTAATGGCTGTAATTGCAGTTTTATCATTTGCATTAGAAAAAGTAGGCATAATACACCCTTAAATTAATTAAGTTTATTTGTAAATACTTCCTAATGAAATAAGTAAACCGATACTATTACTGCAAAAATAAGCAATGGAGATAATAATGTAAAAACTAAAGTTGAAAGATTAATCAGCATAAATTTTAAATAAATACACAAATTTAATAAACATCACTTTTAAGCATTTGCAATAAGTAAAATTTAAATTATTACGATATAAAAAAAATTTGAAAAAAGAAAGATATAAAGAAGAATATGAAGAGGGTTCAGACTTACTATGGCCTAGTGATAAAGAAGATAAAATAACTCGGCAATTTTATAAAGATTTATCTAATCTTTCAAAAAACATAAATTATAGTAAAAAGAAAACGCTAAAACTTTTTGAACAAGTAGTTAGAATAATAAAAGGCAAAGGCTGGGATTAATTAATATTCAAACTAAAATGAAAAATTTAATGATACTAATTAGAAGTTTTTTTCTTTTAAGACCAAGATTTTTATCCACTATATTTTTTATTCCTATTCTCTATGGAATTGGCTGGGCTTTATCTCAGCCACTTTTATTGTTTAATTTTGAAAAAGATAATTTATCCTTAATTGGTACTATTATTACTTTCTTACTTTTTATCTTTTTGCTCCCATATTGGTTTCATATCAAACGAAATAAATCAAGTGCTTGGATAATTCTTGGGATAACAAAAGACAAATTCTTGAAAAACTTTTTCCATTTTTCTCAAGGTATTTTATTTGCTTTAGTTTTAATAATTCTAATTCTGGTACCACTATTGCAAAAAAATTATATTTCTTGGATAGGTGAATTCTCTCCAAAAATATTGTTAAATTCTATTTTACTGGGATTAGGTGTTGGATTCGCAGAGGAAATAATTTTTAGAGGCTGGTTACTAGAAGAATTAAAATTTGAATATGGTACAAAAATATCAATAGCTTTACAAGCTATAATTTTTAGCTTAGTTCATAATTTATCAAATGAGATCTTTTGGAACATAGTAGGATTACGATTGGGATTTATTTTACTTGGGATATTTCTATCATTAGTAAAAATTAGAGATAAAGGTTCTTTATGGAATTGCATAGGAATTCATGGAGGACTAGTGGGTATTTGGTTTTTATTAAATAACGGATTAATAGAATTCAAAGAAAATACACCTTCTTTTTTAGCAGGGCCTTTTACACAAAATATTCCAAACCCAATCGGAAGCTTTAGTGCAATTTTAATATTACTTTTATTATGTATTTTTTATACCGTACAATCAAAAAAGATTTTTACTAGACGTATTAATTAGATATAAATACCGATTGATTTTTGATTAGTAATTGTCAGATTAAAATAAAGCTTAATATTCATATGAACTTTGATGCAGGAATCAGATTAATTGTGTTTTTAATAATTTTTGGAGTTACAAACTATCTAATGATGTTGAGAAGATATGAAAACGACGTCAAAAAAAAGAAATATTTGCAACAGGAAAAAATTTCCAAGCTATACCCTAAAGGTTCATTTATTTTCTGAAATTAAAAAAAATTTTGTAGAATTTGCTCACCATTTTTTATTAGTTTTTTGCCAACCTTCATTTAACAATTTTTGCCATAATAATCTCGCTTCTTCAATAACAATTTTTTTTCTAGTTTTCATTAATGGAGGATTTTCTCCATGAATTCCCATAATAATTCCTTCTTCAATAAACATATAATCAATAGATTTATCAGAATTATCTCTATCTTTGTAGAAACGCATCACCCCTACAAAATTAGAGTCAATTAACCAGAAATCATTAGTTGAATTCAATAAACCAAAATAAAATTAAATTTATCACATGCTTTGATTGCAATCTGCAAGGAAAAAATTTATTTAGTTTATTCATATTTGATATATTTTTTCTTTTTGTCGACTTTTTTTCAATTCGCCGCGTTTTTTCTTAACATCAACTCTTTTCTTTTGTGATGCTTTAGTAGGTTGTGTAGATTTTCTCAATTTAAATGGTTTATTTAAAGCATTTTTTATGATTGAACTAAATTTTATTAAAGCTAGCTGCCTATTTAATAATTGATTTCTGTGTTCTTGAACCGCTAAACGCAAGCTATTATTTACTAATTTGTTTTTCAAGTTTCTTTTAAGAATTTCTTTCTGATAATCATTTAATACTTTGGAATCTTCTAAATCAAAAATAATCTCTACTCTGCTTTCAATTTTATTTACATTTTGCCCTCCAGGACCGGAGGATCTGGAAAATCGCCATTTAATTTCGTTGGATGGGATTACTAATGTTTTAGTAATTTTTAAATCCATTTTTAGCTCTTTTTGATTTAAATTTTTAGAAGCATCTCCTTAATACTTTAAAACATACCTTAAAATTTGATCGGTAAATACTGGGCGGTTATGTTATGTAAACCGAAATTCGGTGTATTTGCCGTATCAATATCTTCGGTATTTATCCTTTCATATTCCAAAGAATTATCAGATATTGAATTTGTACTAATTCAAAGGTCACTTATGTATTCAATGTTTGATCTTCTTTTTGAAACACCTTCATATCGCCCTGTATATGTTATTTCCGATAGTGAAATGAAGGAGTTAAAGAAAAACCAACATCAAGAAGAGCTTGATGAAATTACAACACAAAAAGTAAGACTTGAAGATGCTTTTAAAGCTCAACTAAAACATCTTGAAGAGAGAGAAAAAGAAGTAAAAAAACAACTTAAAGTACTCTCAGTCTCAAAAGATAAATAATTTATTTTTAGAGAAATTACTTTTTTCAAAGACGGTTAAAAACCGTCTTTTTTAATTCTTCTGATTTTAAGGTATCTATTAAATCCACAGATTTTAAAAATATTTTCCATAATTAAAAAATGAATAACAATAAAGAAAAAATAAGAATGTTCTTACCCTTTAGTTGGTTAATCTGTGCAGCAATATCTTTTGCTTATATAAATTCACATTTAATAAATACCTAACATAAATGTCTTACCCCTCAAGAGACGAAATACTTGCATCTTCAAAAGGATGGGTAGCATCTTTTTTGAATTTTCTTCCTGGTTTAGGATCAGGTTACTTATATCAAAGAAGATGGAAACCCTATTTTTTTACCATCACTGCTAGTACTGCATGGTTCGCTTTAGGTATTTTTTTACAAGGTGATTCAGAACCTTCTCAAAATGAACAAATAATTGGGATTTCTGGTCTTTTTTTCATATCAATAGTTACAGTTATCGAAGCCAACTTGGCTTTCAAAAAAGCAAGTATTAAAACAAAATCTGAAAAAGAGAAAATAATATCCTCTAACAAAAAAGGATGGTTTAAATAATTTAAAAAATTAGATCTAAATAAATACTTTGTTAGTTCTCAATTTTTTTAATTTAAGTAAAAATTACCATATATAAATTTCAAGATAATTTAAAAATTTTTAGTTATAAAAAAACAAAATTTCTTTTTCTTTGAGACCTTCCCATCCCGAGTCTATTAATAATTGATTCAATGTTTCTTTATCAAAATGCTTAGAACCCGTTTTGACGCATCTATTTCTCATTGATTTTTTAACACCACTTCTTTTTCTTTTATTCTCCTCATCCATAATTCTATTGTATAGATCAAGCATTTTTTGAGGGATTGGAGTACCGTCAAGATCCACTCCATTTTGAATAGCAAGATCAACAGCCTGCATTCCTATTTTCTTCATATAGTTAAAAAAGCTGAAACTATAATAAAACAAAACTTATTAATCTAAAATTCTTTGAATAATAATTTATTGATTTTGAATTTCCTTAAGTACTCTAATAGCCTCTTTGATGTGTTCAGGACCATTCAATAAATCTCTAAAAATATGCCTAACTGTCCCTTTGCGATCAATAACGTAAGTTACCCTACCATCCATAAAACCTAATACTTTAGGAACTTTAAAAGTTTTCCTAAGAGAGTCATTCGTATCACAAAGTAATGGATATTGTAATTTATTTTTATTAGCAAATGCCAAATGACTTGAGGTACTTCCATTACTTACTCCCCAAACTTGTGCGCCTAATACTTTAAATAAGTCATATTTATCTCTAAATCCGCAAACTTCTATAGTGCAACCTGGCGTATCATCTTTTGGATAAAAAAACAAAACAAGGGGATTTTTTAAACCCTTATTTGATCTTTTAACTCCATTTTGATCCAGTAAAGAAAATTCTGGAATTTTATCTCCAATCTGCACAATAATTCTTATAAAATTCCATATTAGAGGTTAATATGTTTTTTTTGTGGCCTTGAAGTAAATAACTGATATTAAAATCAGTTTTTTTGTTTTATAAGATACTAAAAAATTATTGAAATAAACTAGGGTGAATTTAACTATGGTAAATTTATTAATTCAATAATATGGAATTTATAATTTATATTTTTTTATTTCTAATTCTTTTTTTGGGAGTTATTTTTAATTTAAAAAAAACTAATTATAAAAAAGTTAAAGAAATAAGAAGCAAAGCTAAAGATTATTCAAAAAAGAATAATTAAATATATAGTGCTAAATTTAAAATTCAATTTTTTCATTTGGAGTAAATACTGAGCAATATTTTTTTACTAGATCCTTTGGCTGACTAATGGAAGAATTTTTTAATTTTAGTTTTTCTATAGCCTCATTAGCATTAATCTCACCGAGTCGATATCTTGCACACGTATCCAATACTTTAAACATTTTTGTGGTAACGGCTTCAGCTGGATAAATTAGAAAGAAAAGATAAAAAACAACAAATAAGTACTTCATTTTTTTTAAGAAGGTAGATATTTAGCGATTAGTTTCAATAATTTAGAAAAGATTAAAATCTAATAGAATAATCTATTATGGATTGAATGTAGGATTTCTATAAAATAATAATAAAAGAAATTAAGATAAAATAAGTGATAGTAATAAATTATCTCGGTGAAAATGGGAAAATTAATAGACAAACATAAAACTCTTATAAATTGGTACCAAAAAAAATTCAAATTGAGTGATTATCAATTACTTTGGTTAGTTTTCTTTAAAGGAGTATTAATAACAATAATATTTTTCAAAATTTTTTAATATTAAAAAAGCTCTTCCGAGAATGAAATTTTCACATGATTTGACTATATTTAATAGTAGATTTCCTAATTAGTAAAATAGTTATCAGTTATGAATATTTTTGGTGTAGGTTTGCCTGAAGTTACTGTAATACTTATCTTAGCTCTTTTAATTTTTGGTCCAAAAAAGCTTCCAGAATTAGGGAAACAGCTTGGTAAAACTTTGAAAAGTCTTAAAAAAGCATCGAATGAATTTCAAAATGAAATCGACCAAGTTATGAACGAAGAAGATGAATCTCCTAAATCTATAGAAAGCAATCAAACCAATGAAATTAATCAAGAAAAAATAGATTCAGAAAACAGCAAAAAATAATATCTTGGATAGGCCCATAACCCCCATAGACGAATTTGAAAGAGCATTAGATAAAGCAGCTCTTACTAAAGAAGAATATGAATTGATAGACTACATCCGCTATACAAGTGTTTTTACACAACCTAGTCTTATTAAAGATTTAAAAAGGCCATCAAAACCTCCTCTTTTATCAGTTCTATGTCAAATTTGCAGAAAAATTGGTTCGGAGATGCCAGATCATTTCAAAAAAGTAATTGAGTGGTCAATCGAAATAAGTGATCACAATACAAAATGGGATGCTCATTTAATTTGCGCAGAAGCATTAAATATAGACAAAATCCCATTAAGTCCTATTCATGGAACAACTTTATTTGATGTTCTTGTTGTACACAAAGAATTATTTCTTGGATTTGATTAAATTAATCATCTAAAGGCACAGAATCAGTATCTATAACTTCCGAATCATCATAATTATTTATTTTATTTTCAATCCAGTTATTTATATAACTAACTAAAGGTAATGAACCTCTAAAAATAAAAATAGAGGTAGGCAAAGCGCTTAATAATCCGACTACAGGACTTTTAAAAAGTAATCTTCCGGCTTTTATGTTAAATAAAATAATAAGAGCTGAGGGGACTATAACTTTAACTACTGTTTTGAGCGCCTCAAGCCAACCGACACGATATATCCACCATATTAAAATTATGCCAACTATATATAGGAATAAGTAAGTCATAAAAATATTATAATGATTATCTATTTATCTTGTTCTTGCTAAGAAAAAGATTTTATAAATTTCTTTAACATCAATTAATCAAATTCTAGTAATGAGTTTTTCTGAAATAAGAAAATTTTTAATTAAGATGCAATCTGATGAAGAATTAAAAAAGCAGGTTACGACATCCTCTACAGCAGATGATGTAGCCCTAATAGGTCAACGCTTAGGTTATGACTTTTCAGGAGATGATCTCTTAAGATTTAATGGACAAAAAGTTGATAAAGTTACCGTAAGAAAGGTAGATCATCCAGGAGAATACCACTAAATTAAGACTTAACCCATATTGCAAGCCCTCCGCCTCTGCCTCGAGCACACAACCAATTATCTTTAGTACTAATTCCTACAAGTGAGAAAAAAGGCATTCTTTTATCTTCTGGTTTTTTTAATTCCTTATTAAATATAGGAAAACTACTAATACTAATTTTTAATTCTTCAAAATAGAAAGCCAATAAAGGTCTAATCCCTTTTAATTCTGCGTTGCCTATAAAAGTGATATTTAATAATCCGAAATTAATTGAATTTTTTATTTCATAATTTATTTGATCCTCTTTATTTTTACTTTTCAGTTCGAGTCTTGCCGACAATACTTGGAGAATGGAACTGGGTATATTTTTGATTTCATCTGACTCCTTTCCCCATACATACTTAAATTTCCATATTCCTAACAATTCATCATATACAATTCCGCTACCATTTTTTTGGGAATTTTTTTCTAATAGTTTTATCTCATTAATATCAGGAAATTGTTTCATAATAGATTTTAATCTAAGAATCAAATACTAAGATAACTCTATAAAAAATGTTCTTTTTAAAAATATCTCCAAAAAGATTTCTTTATTTCAAAATATTTCCAAAAAAATAATTTTATGGCACACATAAGGAACAAGATCTCGTTATTATATTTACATAAAGTAACTAAATTAATGGATTTTATTTCTAAAAGTCAAGGATACATCCCTCTAAAAGCAGTTCCTTACATATTTTTCTTAGCTGTTGTACTAAGTATTACAACTTCAACTAATACATTTGTCTAAAACTAGTTAGTTGCGCGAGAAGAGTAAAGTAAATATTTAATGGAAAAGTACGATGTTGTAATAGTAGGTAGTGGAATAGGGGGATTATGTTGTGGTTCGATTCTCGCTTTATCAGGCAAAAAAGTTCTCATATGTGAAGCTCATAGCCAGCCAGGTGGAGTTGCCCACAATTTTAAAAGAAATGGTTACACTTTCGAATCAGGTCCTTCCTTGTGGAGTGGAATAGGTAAATGGCCGACAACTAATCCCCTAGGGCAAATTCTTAAATTACTTGATGAAGAAGTTGAACTATTTCAATACAAAGGTTGGCAAGTAATTGTCCCAGAAGGCAATTTTAATCTTGATGTGGGGGAAGAACCTTTTAAACAAACTATTAAAACTTTAAGAGGTGAGAAATCTGTTAAAGAATGGGAATCATTTATTTCCGAAATAAAACCTCTTAGCCAAATAATAAATGAAATACCTTTACTCTCATTTTCTCCCGAATCAATAAATTTCTCAGATCTAATAAATTTAACCTCAAAATTTTTTCCTAATATCAATCAAATACCAAAAATTAATAAAGGCTTTGGGAATTTAGTTAATAATCATCTAGAGGATCCTTTTCTCAGAAATTGGGTTGATTTATTGAGCTTTTTGATAAGTGGTATGTCAATGCATGATACAAATACAGCTGCGATGGCTACTTTATTTAACGAATGGTTTGAACCAAATTCATACCTTGAATACCCCAAAGGAGGTAGTGAATCTATCGTAAAAGCCTTAATTAATGGATTTAAAAAAAATGGAGGAGAATTAATTCTTTCTTCGAGAGTAAAGACAATTAACTTCAATAAAAATTTAGCAACAGGTATAACTCTTAATAATGGTTCTAGTTATAGTTGTGAATCTGTTGTCACGAATACTGATGTTTGGAATTTAAAAAAGTTAATTCCAAATGAAATTTCCAAAAAATGGAATACAAAAGTTTTGAACCCTAATAAATGTGATTCTTTCCTTCATATACATCTAGGTTTTGATGCTGATGGTCTTGAAAATTTGCCAATACATGCGATACATGTTGATGAGTGGGAAAAAGGTATAACCGCAGAAAGAAATATAGCTGTATTTTCAATCCCATCTGTTTTAGATAAAAATATGGCACCTGAAGGAAAACATGTTCTTCATGGATATACTCCCGCAAATGAACCTTGGGAAATTTGGGAACACCTAAATCCAAAGGAACTAGAATATAGAAGTTTGAAAGAAGAAAGATGTTCAATATTCCTTAATGCAGTGCGAAAATTCATCCCTGATATAGATGAAAGGATTGATCTAAAGATGCTAGGAACCCCAATCACTCATGAAAAATTCACCAATACCTATTGCGGTAGTTACGGCCCTGCATTATCTGCAGCAAAAGGTCTTTTCCCAGGCTGCAAAACTCCAGTGAAAAATTTATTTACATGCGGCGCAAGTACATTTCCAGGTATTGGAATTCCTGCTGTTTCAGCAAGTGGTGCTTACGCAGCTGAAAAAATTATTGGTAAAAAAGAATTTAAAACTCTTCTTAAGAAAATAAATTTATGAATCAAGTTCTTTTTTATAACTCTACAAATACTTAGTTAAGAAATAAGAATAAAGAAAGCAAAAACGTTCAATAATGATAATCTTTATCTGAACATAAACTTAACTTATAGCTCTTATATGTTTTTCTTATCTATTCCTCAAGCCTGGCATTTAGTTGGCACTTGGTCAGAACAACTTCCAAACGAGTCAAATCTTATAGGAATGGGCCAAACAGAATTAATGATGACTTTGCATTCAATATTCGTTCCTCTCTTACTTGTAATTTCATATTACCTATTCAATAGACTTAATAAGAACGAATCAAAGAAAATTAAAGGATAATCGTTTAAGGTTTATTTAGCTGAACTTCTTCTAACTACTTTTCTGCCTGTAGAAGTATCAACTTCGTTTGAATCTTTAGTTTGTGAATTAGTTTCAACATTATCAACATCACTTTTATCCATTTCTGCGCAAACACCTACTACCATGGCAGCTTGCATTTGATCTGGTAAATCTCCAATAGTTAATAAGGCCTTTAAAACTAATTGAAGTCGAGTTTGCCGATCTATTTCAGGTCTTAGTTTTTTAACGGTATTCCAAAGTTCTTGGGTAACTTCTTTTAAAAGTTCACGATCAACAGCCAAATTAAATCCTTCTTGTATTTCTACTAATCTAACAAAAAATTGGATCCCGTAAAATAATATTCAATAAAAAGGTTGTTAGTTAATATTTTTCTATCCGAATACAAGTTGCATTTGTTGGTGCAATTCAATCTTCTCTTGCAAAAGTTTATCTTTTTCAATCTTTTTTAGAGTAGAAGTTCTATAAAATTTTTTTTGAATCTTTATTGGAGTATTTTCAAACTTTACATTTTTGCTTATTAGAAAATTCCACTCTTTTGAATTAAAAGGGGCATAAGGAGAAGATGAAATCACTTTCATGTCTTAACAATACATCTGTACTAATAATAGTACAGGTTTACTATTATGCAACAATTAAATCGACTTTTTATTTTAATTTCTAAGTGTCTTTGAGAATGGATTGATTTTTTTTATCTATTTTGCAAGATTTATTAGTTTAATAAATGAATAAAAGTATCATTAGTAACTTATTGATCCCTTTTTTTAGTGTCTTAAAACTTTTCTTGCTTAAAAACCTCTTAAAATAGTTTATTTGTTGAAATTAACATTGACAAGATATATTTAGTAATCCTTCCTATAAAAGGATTAATGAATTGATCAAAAATGCTTCTTAGTAATGCAAAAAGACTAAAAATCCAAGGAATAATTAAAAGAATTGCTCAAGATAAATCAATTACATTAGAAGAAAGGATATTTGTTGAGAAATTTGCTCACCATAATTCTACAATTTCTCTTTGGCTGAAAAAAGCTAACAGTTTTAGAAGGAATGGTACAAAAAATGATGGGGGGATTGATAACCTCCTGCAATCATTTGGGATAGATGGACTAGACAAAGAAAATCATTTCAACCCTAATGAAGATGATATATCGGATTGGTTTGGCGGTGCTCCTGGTTGGCTAAGGAGAAGCTAGATCAATTAATTATTCAATTTACCCAGGCTATCTTACACAAATATATACTCATAAAAGATATAAATACCCAAAAAACCCATGGTATAAATTTAATTGGCACTAAATATTTTTTTGAAAAGGTTTTCATATTTATTTTTCTTTTAGATTATTTCTTCCTTATCGTTTTTGAAAATAGGTTTAATTGCTCTATTTATAAATTAAACGATAATCGAACCCTTAAAAATATTAAATCACTTTAAGTAGTTAAACTTAATTAGCCTTAATCATCACAATCTAAGCAACTTTATTTTCAATGTTCCTTGAAAAATTTACTATTTTTGCCTCATCATGATCTGAATCATTCCACAATTTTATAAGTCTTTCTAATTCATCAATCCTCTTTTTGGCATTTGCAATTTTTTCAGTAGTTGTCATATAAAATTTTGATCTATCCAATTAATGCATGAAAAAAAAATATTTCAATGGAAGTAACAATTTTTAGACTATAAATATTAAATTTTGGTTAATTACTTAAATATGTTATGGTCCTTGAGCGGATGAGTAATTATACTTAAAGAAAAACAAAATTTATGAAGAAATTAAATTCTTTGATTTTGAATAGTACTGTTAACTTCTTAGACTTCATATACTCTGGTAGATCTTTACAAAGATTTTGGGTTTTAGAAGTTATAGCTAGATCACCTTATTTTGCATTTCTTTCAGTTCTTCATTTTAAAGAATCACTAGGAATTAAAAATGAAAAAACAATGATTTTAATGAAAGAACATTTTTATCAAGCTATTAACGAAACTGAGCATCTTAAAGAAATGGAGAAAAGAGGAGGAGATAGGTTCTGGATTGATAGATTTTTTGCGAGACACCTTGTGCTTGTCTATTACTGGATCATGGTTTTTTATTATTTCTTCTCTCCAGCTAATGCTTATGATGTCAACATAAAAATAGAAGAACATGCATTTGAAACTTATTCCAAATATTTAATAGATAATCCAAATGATCAAAAAATAAAAGAAATTGCTCAAGATGAATTAAATCATGTCCAAGAACTTAACGATGCTTTATCAATGCTTACTACAGTTTAGATAAATACTGAGAAATCTATTAGCAATATTGAGAGCATCACCGAGGAAGATATTATTCCTAGGCTAATCATCAATGAGACATAACCTTTTTTTCTAGGCAATTTATAAAAAGATATTCCAATAATTAATATCATTATTAATGAGAAAATAATTATAATTTTTTCATTTACTAAATTGAGATGTATTACTAAATTTTTTTCTTCAAAAAATTTGAGAAATTCAGATAAAACTAGTTCTTCTTCTATTTTCTTAAAATAGTCAAATGAACTTATAGAAGCAGAACTTAACAAAGATAATGCAACCAGTGCAGTAACTGGTTTTGTTAACCTGTTAAGTGTTCTGTTAAAACTTACCAATAAAATAGAAATAGATAAAGAGGTTACTAAAGGTATTAAAGGTATAAGAGTTGTTGGATTTATGAGATTCCCCAAGATAATAAAATGTATCTAACTTAAGATTTTATATTACTTTGAGGCGTTATTTTATTAAAAAAGATTTTCTAAAACCTTAAATGTAATTAGTACCTATTGCATTCTGTGTAAATTGATACCAAAATTAATTTAGTATTGGAAAATAAAATGTTAGCCATTTCTGAAATTATTTTTGCAAGTGTTATCTTCCTAGGAATTGTATATTGGGAAGTTAAATTCCTTTATACCAAAACTACTGTAGCGAAATGACTTCACCCAAAACAGGAAAATTAAAAACATAAAAAATTTAAATAAAATTTAAGAATTTAAGTTGACAAAAAAAGCTTTAAATATGAGAGAATAAACACAAATATTCAGTCCCTCTAATGAGCGAAGTCCAAAATCCTAATATTAACTCAACTCAGCAGCAACAACAGCAACAGCAACAATCCTATTCAGACAGCAAAATTAATTCTGCTGAGAGCGAGAGACTTTATCTTGAGATGAAAGAAGCTTGGCTTTAAATTTAATTCATATTTGAAATAATATTTCTATAATTTTTTTAATTTTGAAGTAACCAATACTTTTTTATTTTCTACACCAATTAAATTTTGTCTAGCCGCAAAAGTAATTTGTCTAGAAAACTTAAGCAATTAGAGAAAATTAACGGAAGACTTGCAATGGGAGGGTTGATTTATTTAGTTTTTACAAAATTAGTTTCTAACCGTGCAGATATATTAGACCAGCTTAAATCATATTTGATTTAAGAAATGAATTGGAAGTATTATCCAGGCATATTTCTCTCTATATAAGCGTCAGTTAAAGCTAAAATTAACCCCAATAAAGTTGAAAATATAGCAATTTCAGTTGATTCCATTTTATTTTTGAATTACCCCTAGTTTGCTAAATAATCCAAAGTTCGGCAACAAAACCAATAACTCACTATAGTACGTATATACTATAAATTATTTATTGTGAGCTCAGCATCTCCTGAGTTTCTTTTCGTTAGGCCTGGTGATTATGTCGCAATTAAAAAAGAAAATTGCGAAAATACTAATGGAAAGAATAAAAATTATTGGGTCGGTCAAGTTATCGATTGTATTGGAGGAGCTAGAAATCCAAATTCATGGACCTTGTTTCAAGTTGCCAATATTGATAATGGAGAAATTACTATAATCAACGCGGATATTGTAGAAAAAATTTTGAAACCCTCTGAGCGTTAAGCTTATGAATAATCAAACAGACTTCCTTCAGTATTACAAAAACAAAAGGCAAAAATGCTCGCTTTAAAAGGAATTACCCCAGTTCCAAGCAGGCAAGTCCGTACACTTGATTCATTGGGCAGGGCGGTTGAATACCTTTATACATTCTGTAAGTTTTTGATATTTCCTTAAATCCCAAACTTGAAAAAAGATAATTTGCATATGGGTTCAGATTAGAGCAATCCAATAAGATTTGGGCATTTAAATCACCAACTAACTCCCTTATTAACAATTCAGCAAGCGGTGGAGTATCCGCTAAAAGAGGTCCGATTCTCCAACCTTGCTCATTATCCTCCAATACACAAGGTCTTATTCTGCCAAATCCATGGCACATCCCATTATTATCAACAATTGCACTGACATTACCATGATAATTTTTCAACCAGTCATTTAGAAAATGCGGTCTGGGACTTGGTTCTCTTTGATCATCATAAATTAAGACCGCTTCAGAGGAAATTTTATTTCCCGGTACAACTTTAAAAGAATGGAATTGATCTTTATAGAAATTTCTCAATGGCAAATATTGAGAACCATTTAATTTCCATCGATTAGTAATAGAAGATTTTCTAAACCCCCACTTTGCGTAATCATTCAATCTATCTGGGGCAGCCTCAAGACCAATGCAATAAACATTTTTCAGATATTCGAGGGCATGTTTCCATAATCTAACTCCATATCCATTATTTCGGAATTCTTTTTTAACGATAAATAAACCTATAAAACCATACGAAGAATTATATTTTATACACGCAATAGAACCTATAGGATTATTGTCGAGACAAGCTACCCATACCCCTTGTTTATCTGTCTTTCTATAAATTGATACATCATCCATTCCAGGGGAAAAACCTTCTAACCTTGCCCAGTTTGTGACTTCTGGTATTTCATTTGTAGATATCAATCTAATTGAAAATTTTTCCTTCATAGAATTATACTAACCAAGAAATTTTTAAATTTTTAAAGGCAATATTAATAAATTTGATTATTTCTCATAAATCATCCACTTAGATTAAATTGTCTAAAAACCTTAGTAATTTACAATTTATCCTCTGATATATTTACTACTATTCAAAGGTATAAAATGAAAATTTCTGATAAATTTCATTTAGAAGACATTTATAAATTAAAAAATACAGTTCTCTCTGGTAAAACTGAAGATATAAAATGGCGGATCCAAAATATCAATACAGTTTCTAAACTTTTGGATGAGAATAAAAAAAAGATAATAAAATCACTTTTTGTTGATCTAGGTAAATCTGAAATTGAAGGGCTTTCAGAAATCCTTTTAGTGAAAGAAGAAATTTCACTTATAAAAAAGAAACTCAATTCTTGGATGCGACCAAAAAAAATTGATACACCTTTTTATCTATTTCCATCCTCCTCTAAAGTTATTTATGAACCTCTTGGTTGTGTCTTAATTCTTGGTCCTTATAATTATCCATTACTTTATATTTTAAAGCCATTGGTAAATATTTTCTCAGCAGGAAATACTGCAGTTATAAAACCATCAGAGAAATGTCCTGAGACCTCAAAACTTATTAAAAAACTTACTATCAAATATTTCCGTAAAGATGTCCTAATGACAGTAGAGGGAGATTATAAGCAATCCATAAAATTAATTGAAAAAAATTTTGACCACATATTTTTTACAGGAAGTACTGAAACTGGAAAATCTATAATGAAATTAGCTTCAAAAAACTTAACCCCACTAACTCTTGAGTTAAGCGGAACAAATCCTGTAATTATTTTCAAGAATGCAAATTTAGAAGTGGCTGCTAAAAGAATTGTTTGGGGCAAATTTTTTAATTCTGGTCAATCCTGCATGGCTCCGAATCATATCTTTGTAGATAAAGAAATTGAAAATATTTTTATAGAAAAATTAAAGAAATGCATAGTAAGTTTTTACGGAGGTGACCCAATTATTTCCGAAAACTTATCAAAATTAGAGGAAAAACAATTTACATCAACTTTAGAAATTCTCCAACAATATAAAAAAGAAAAAAGAATTTTATTTGGGGGAACTTTTAGTAAAAAGAAGTTGAAAATATCTCCTACAATTTTAAGAGCTAAATTAAATGAAACAGATATTTTGCAGAGAGAACTATTCAGTTCACTACTTCCAGTAATTGGAATCAATGATAAGGAATCAGCTTTAGAACAGATTAGTCAAACATCAAAACCATTAGCAATCTACTTATTTGGAGGCAATAAGAAAATCCATAACCAAATCTCAAAAGTCACCAGCTCAGGAACAATTTGTATAAATGATGTGATGTTACCAGTCCTTATTCCAAATTTACCGTTTGGAGGTGTTGGACAAAGTGGAATTGGTAAATTTCATGGAGAAGAAGGGTTTCGAAATTTTTCAAATCAAAAATCTATTACTTTTAAAGGATTTTTATTTGATTCAAATCTGCGGTATCCACCCTACGGAAGTGTGAAGAAATTTTTAAAGTTTATTTTTCAAGTTTAAATTACTAAAATTGTTTTCAAAAACCTAGCGATTTTAAATTTAAAGATTATCTTTAAATAAATAGTGAGTTTTATGAAATTTGCATTTTTAGTAGTTGCCATACTTATTAATTTTTTTAATCCCTCATTGGTAAAATCAGAAGAAAGGATATTTTCAGCAAAAAATAAAATTGAGAATATTGCTAGGAAAGAATCAATTACTGAAGAAAAAACTGAAATAAAAAAAATTCATATTGTAAAAAGTGGAGATACAATATCAAGTATTTCAAAATTCTATTCAATAAATAAAGATTTAATTATTAAATGGAATAAGTTAAAAGATGAAAATTATATCTTTGTTGGGCAAAATCTTATTATCTCTGAATCTTCTGAAAACCATACAAAACAATCAAATTTAATAAATAATTTTCATATCGTTCAAACTGGCGAAAATCTTACTGAGATATCAAACAAATATAATATAAAATTAATCGATCTCATAGAGATTAATAATCTCAATAATCCTGATTCAATAAAAGTTGGTCAAAAGCTCATAATAAGAAAAAAGAACACAATTAATTCAGAAAATTATGAAATAACTGAAAATAAAAAAAATCATAACTTACTTGAGCCAGATAAAAAAATTTATGGTCCTATAATTATTCAAAATAAACCATATAAGGATATTAAAGGTAGAAAAGTTCTAAACGTATTAAATCAAGAAAATCAAAAACTGTTTCTCTCAATCAATTGTGATACAAAAGAATTAGATGTAAGGATACCTGGTAGGAAATGGATGGGAAGTAAGCCTGCTAAAGAAGAATTCGAAAATAATTTGATAAATGATTTTTGTTAATACTTTTAATTAATATGTGTGAATAATTTGTCTAACAATATTAATGATAGGTTATTCTACAAAAAGTTAAAATTAATAGTAATGGCAATTTCAAGAGGAGATCTCGTAAGAGTTAAAAGACCAGAATCATATTGGTACAATGAAATAGGTAAAGTTGCTTCAGTTGATACCTCAGGTATTAAATATAACTGTGTAGTCAGATTCGATAAAGTAAATTACGCTGGGATAAGCGGAACTGATGGCGGAGCAAATACAAATAATTTCGCTGAAAGTGAATTAGAGAAAGCTTAAATAATTGCCTGAATTACCTGAAGTAGAGACTGTTCGCAGAGGTTTAGAGCAAAAACTTAATAACTTTATCATACAAAAAGTAGAAGTATGTAGGGATTCAACTGTTGCCTTCCCATCAAACAAAGAAGAATTCATTAAAGGACTTAGGAACTCACTTATTTATAAATGGGATAGAAGAGGAAAATATTTAATTGCTCAATTAAAAGAAGTTCAAAATAAGAATACTCAATTTCCTCTAGAAAATTCACAAAATAAGGGGTTTCTTGTTGTTCATCTAAGAATGACTGGATACTTCAAATTTATTGAGCACTCAAAGCATCCTTGTAAACATACAAGAATAAGATTTTTCGATAAAAATAATAATGAGCTTAGGTACGTTGACGTAAGAAGTTTTGGTCAAATGTGGTGGATTAATAAAGGCTTATCGCTTAACAAAGTAATTAAAGGATTAGGTTCATTAGGACCAGAACCCTTTTCTAAAGACTTTGATGCAAATTATCTTAAGAAAGTTATTTCAAAAAGAACAAAATCTATAAAAGCTATTTTATTAGATCAAACAATAGTGGCAGGCATAGGTAATATTTATGCTGATGAAAGTTTATACTCTGCTGGCATCTCACCTTTTAGGGAAGCTCGAACAATAAAGAAGAATGAGATAATAAAGCTAAAAGAATCAATCGTAACTGTATTAAAAAAAAGTATAGGTTCTGGTGGGACAACATTTAGTGACTTTAGAGATTTGGATGGTGAGAATGGTAATTTTGGTTTACAGACAAATGTCTACAGGAGAACTGGTCAAGAATGTCATAAATGTGGGAGTTTAATTGAAAGGCAAAAAATTGCTGGAAGAAGTACACACTGGTGTCCTAAATGCCAAAAATAAAAAAGGGCTTACTCCAGGAGAGTAAACCCTTTTAAATATTTTTACCTGGCATTGAGCTATTTTCTCAAGGGGCTACCCCCTAAATATTTTCGCCGCAGATGCGTTTCACAACCGAGTTCGAGATGGATCGGAGTGGTTCCACATCGCCATGAACACCAGGATAGTTTGAACCTTGAGAACTGCATAGAAAATTATATAAATTAAAAACAATAAATTAAGTTTATTTGGTCAAGCCCTCGGTCTATTAGTACTCCTCCGCTGCACTTGTTACCAAGCTTCCACGTAGAGCCTATCAACGGGTGTTCTTCCCGTGACCTTACTGGCTTAAGCCATGGCAATACTCATCTTGAGGTGGGCTTCCCACTTAGATGCTTTCAGCGGTTATCCACTCCGCACATGGCTACCCAGCGTTTACCGTTGGCACGATAACTGGCACACCAGAGGTGCGTTCCTCCCGGTCCTCTCGTACTAGGGAGAAATCCTCTCAATATTCCTGCGCATACACCGGATATGGACCGAACTGTCTCACGACGTTCTGAACCCAGCTCGCGTACCGCTTTAATGGGCGAACAGCCCAACCCTTGGGACCGACTTCAGCCCCAGGTTGCGATGAGCCGACATCGAGGTGCCAAACCTCCCCGTCGATGTGAACTCTTGGGGGAGATCAGCCTGTTATCCCTAGAGTAACTTTTATCCGTTGAGCGACGGCCCTTCCACGCAGAACCGTCGGATCACTAAAACCGACTTTCGTCCCTGTTCGACTTGTAGGTCTCACAGTCAAGCTCCCTTCTGCTTTTGCACTCAACGACTGATTTCCAACCAGCCTGAGGGAACCTTTGTGCGCCTCCGTTACCTTTTAGGAGGCGACCGCCCCAGTCAAACTGCCCATCAGATACTGTCCGCTTCCCGGATGACGGGAAAGCGTTAGAACCCTAGCTCTAAAAGAGTGGTATCTCACCGATGACTCAATAGTACCCACAAGCACTATTTCAACGTCTCCCACCTATTCTGCGCATTCAGAGCCCGAGCACAATATCAAACTACAGTAAAGCTTCATAGGGTCTTTCTGTCCGGGTGTATGTAGTCCGCATCTTCACAGACAATTCTATTTCGCCGAGCCTCTCTCCGAGACAGCGCGCAAATCGTTACACCTTTCGTGCGGGTCGGAACTTACCCGACAAGGAATTTCGCTACCTTAGGACCGTTATAGTTACGGCCGCCGTTCACCGGGGCTTCAGTCGCCAGCTTCACTAAAAGCTAACCAGCTTCCTTAACCTTCCGGCACTGGGCAGGTGTCAGCCCCCATACATCGTCTTGCGACTTAGCGGAGACCTGTGTTTTTGGTAAACAGTCGCTTGCGCCTCTTCACTGCGACCAGCTCTCGCTGGCACCCCTTCTCCCGAAGTTACGGGGCCATTTTGCCGAGTTCCTTAGAGAGAGTTATCTCGCGCCCCTCGGTATTCTCTACCACCCCACCTGTGTCGGTTTCGGGTACTGGCATTTGTGCCTTAACGAGTATAGGGATTTTCTTGGAAGCATGACATCACCAACTTCGCTGCCGTAGCAGCTCGTACTCACGCCTTAGCTCAAGATGTTTTCTCCATCTCTCAAAGCCTCGAACGCTTGAACCAGTAACCAACATCTGGCCTGGCTAGCCTTCTCCGTCCCCCTTCTCAAAACACATCTGGTACAGGAATATTGACCTGTTATCCATCGACTACGCCTTTCGGCCTCGCCTTAGGTCCAGACTAACCCTCCGCGGACGAGCCTGCCGGAGGAACCCTTAGGGTTTCGGGGCATGGGATTCTCACCCATGTTTTCGCTACTCAAGCCGACATTCTCACTTCTATGCTGTCCACGTCCGCTTACGCTAACGCTTCACCCTACATAGAACGCTCCCCTACCATAAATAAATTTATCCGCAGCTTCGGTATAACGCTTAGCCCCGTTCATTTTCGGCGCAGGATCGCTCGACCAGTGAGCTATTACGCACTCCTTTGAGGATGGCTGCTTCTAGGCAAACCTCCTGGTTGTCTGGGCAATCCCACCTCCTTTATCACTTAGCGTTAATTTTGGGACCTTAGCTGGCGGTCTGGGCTGTTTCCCTCTTGACTATGGAGCTTATCCCCCACAGTCTGACTGCCTAGTTACACACAGGGTATTCAGAGTTCATATCGATTTGGTACCGCTTTCGCAGCCCGCACCGAAATGGTTGCTTTACCCCCCTGCTGGAGCACTAGACGCTACGCCTCAACGTATTTCGGGGAGAACCAGCTAGCTCCTGGTTCGATTGGCATTTCACCCCTAACCACAGCTCATCCGCTGAATTTTCAACTTCAGTCGGTTCGGACCTCCACTTGGTATCACCCAAGCTTCATCCTGGCCATGGTTAGATCACCAGGGTTCGGGTCTATAAACACTGACAAACGCCCTATTAAGACTCGCTTTCGCTGTGGCTCCACCATTTCCGGTTTAACCCGCCAGTGCCTATAAGTCGCCGGCTCATTCTTCAACAGGCACACGGTCACCCGATTAGTCGGGCTCCCATTGCTTGTAAGCTCACGGTTTCATGTTCTATTTCACTCCCCTCCCGGGGTTCTTTTCACCTTTCCCTCGCGGTACTGTTTCACTATCGGTCACACAGTAGTACTTAGCCTTACGAGGTGGTCCTCGCAGATTCACACGGAATTCCACGTGCTCCGTGCTACTCGGGATACAGCTAGGTCAACTTATCTTTCGATTACGGGGCTTTCACCCTCTGTGGCACGCCATTCAAACGTTTCTTCTAGACTTGTTGATCCATATTGCTGTCCCACAACCCCGATAGTCAAGACTATCGGTTTGGGCTGTTCCCCGTTCGCTCGCCGCTACTGAGGGAGTCGTTATTTACTTTCTCTTCCTCCAGCTACTAAGATGTTTCAGTTCGCTGGGTTAGCTCGCACCAACCTATATATTCAGTTGGCCGTACATGGGGTTGCCCCATTCGGAAATTCCCGGATCAAAGTGTGCTTCCAACTCCCCGAGACTTATCGCAGGTAACCACGTCCTTCATCGCCTCTGTGTGCCTAGGTATCCTCCGTGAGCCCTTTGTAGCTTGACCAATAACTTCAAAATTGAAGCATCAGCTTAATAGAATTGTTATTAATGCATTCGCACAAATAATAAATCTGCATCATCAAAGATGCTTATTGTCTTTAAAAATAATCTATGCAGTTGTCAAGGTTCTCTGAAAACAATGAAATTAATTCAATGAGTCCAGCATCTTAATGATTTCATTAGGAAGCTAGATTCGTTCAGAATTTGATCACAACTCAAAATTTTCCTTTCCACAGAATATGTAAGAGGTGGTAATCAGTGGAGGTAAGCGGACTCGAACCGCTGACATCCTGCTTGCAAAGCAGGCGCTCTACCAACTGAGCTATACCCCCAACATAGAGATATGGGCCATCCTGGACTTGAACCAGGGACCTCACCCTTATCAGGGGTGCGCTCTAACCACCTGAGCTAATGGCCCAGGAAAAATAATGGGTGTGACCTAGAAAACTTAGGAAATGAAATTTTTAATAAATTAAAAACGTGAGATACCGATCGACCTAAGGTGACAAAATAATAATATTAAACATTTTGTTGTCTCCCTGTTAGGAGGTGATCCAGCCGCACCTTCCGGTACGGCTACCTTGTTACGACTTCACCCCAGTCATTAGCCCCACCTTCGGCGTCCTCCTCCACAAGGGTTGGAGTAACGACTTCGGGCATGGCCAACTTCCATGGTGTGACGGGCGGTGTGTACAAGGCCCGGGAACGTATTCACCGCAGTATGCTGACCTGCGATTACTAGCGATTCCTACTTCACGTAGGCGAGTTGCAGCCTACGATCTGAACTGAGCCACGGTTTATGGGATTTGCTAGCTCTCGCGAGTTTGCTGCCCTTTGTCCGTGGCATTGTAGTACGTGTGTAGCCCAGGGTGTAAGGGGCATGATGACTTGACGTCATCCACACCTTCCTCCGGTTTATCACCGGCGGTCTTTCTAGAGTGCCCAACTAAATGCTGGCAACTAAAAACGTGGGTTGCGCTCGTTGCGGGACTTAACCCAACATCTCACGACACGAGCTGACGACAGCCATGCACCACCTGTCACTGCATTCCCGAAGGCACCCTCAAATTTCTAAGAGGTTCGCAGGATGTCAAACCCTGGTAAGGTTCTTCGCGTTGCATCGAATTAAACCACATACTCCACCGCTTGTGCGGGCCCCCGTCAATTCCTTTGAGTTTCACACTTGCGTGCGTACTCCCCAGGCGGAACACTTAACGCGTTAGCTACGACACCGAAGGGGTCGATTCCCCCGACACCTAGTGTTCATCGTTTACGGCCAGGACTACAGGGGTATCTAATCCCTTTCGCTCCCCTGGCTTTCGTCCATGAGCGTCAGTAATGGCCCAGCAGAGCGCCTTCGCCACTGGTGTTCTTCCCGATATCTACGCATTTCACCGCTACACCGGGAATTCCCTCTGCCCCTACCATACTCAAGCCTTTCAGTTTCCACTGCCATGATGGAGTTAAGCTCCACGCTTTAACAGCAGACTTGAAAAGCCGCCTGCGGACGCTTTACGCCCAATAATTCCGGATAACGCTTGCCACTCCCGTATTACCGCGGCTGCTGGCACGGAATTAGCCGTGGCTTATTCCTCAAGTACCGTCATATCTTCTTCCTTGAGAAAAGAGGTTTACAGCCCAGAGGCCTTCGTCCCTCACGCGGCGTTGCTCCGTCAGGCTTTCGCCCATTGCGGAAAATTCCCCACTGCTGCCTCCCGTAGGAGTCTGGGCCGTGTCTCAGTCCCAGTGTGGCTGATCATCCTCTCAGACCAGCTACTGATCGAAGCCTTGGTGAGCCATTACCTCACCAACTAGCTAATCAGACGCGAGCTCATCCTCAGGCGAAATTCATTTCACCAGTAGGCATATGGGGTATTAGCGGTCGTTTCCAACCGTTATCCCCCTCCTGAGGGCAGATTCTCACGCGTTACTCACCCGTCCGCCACTAACCCGAAGGTTCGTTCGACTTGCATGTGTTAAGCACGCCGCCAGCGTTCATCCTGAGCCAGGATCAAACTCTCCGTTGTGTTCAAATCCTTTTGTAGATAAAACTACTCAAATTGAATTGCTTAATCCAAATAAAAAATTTAATTTTTTATTTAGTTTCAGCCTCCTTAAAATTTTAAGGATTACATTGAGTGCACATTAAAAGTAATTCTAAAGTGACTTTCCAAGATCTCAGATCCGTTTACATCAAAGCTAAAAGTTAGCAATTGATGACATTTTATATATATTCTTGACGGGACCTCACACCTTTATTGCATGTACATCTCGAAATAACAAGAAAAAATCTAGTTATCCTTGACGCAATAAAAGCATCAGTTCCTAAGTTTTAAATTTTCTAGGTGCAGAGTTAATCTAAAAGTGAATAACTCATTTAGAAGGGAAAACCCTTCTTCTGGTTGAAAATAATGATCTAAATCAAATCTCCAAAGAATTCATTCATTTACCAAAAATCAGATTTAAGGTATTTGCTTGAATAATGCAAAAAGTATATTTCTGCCCAGAAGAAAATACTAAACCATCCCACTGTAATTGTGCAACCTTTTATACAAAAATTTTTTATTAATTTTTTATTTGTTCAAAGTCTCTTTAAACAACTAGGTTTAAATAAAGGGTTTTAAATGAAATGGCAGAAAGATTTAGTCAAAAAAATTTAAGAGTAAGACCAAGTTCTGATGAAGAGAAAATTGTAACAAATGCAAAAAAACACTTTGAAAAGACTTTGGTTGAGATATCTGGCGAGCTAGTAGGAAGCGTTGCTGCTCTAGAACACCCCACAAAAAATAAAAAATTAAATTACGGAGAAATATTTTTAAGAGACAACGTTCCTGTGATGATTTACCTCATTACCCAAAAACGGTACGAAATTGTCAAAAAATTCCTAAGTGTATGTCTTGAATTACAAAGCACTAATTACCAAACACGTGGAGTATTCCCTACCAGTTTTGTTGAAGAAAAAGGAAAGCTCATAGGAGACTATGGTCAGAGATCCATAGGGAGAATTACTTCAGCTGATGCAAGTTTATGGTGGCCCATTTTATGTTGGTATTATGTAAATAAAAGCGGTGATTATGCCTTCGGAAAAAGTCAAAGCGTTCAAAGAGGTATTCAACTTCTACTAGATCTAGTCTTACATCCAACTTTTGAGGGTACTCCAGTACTTTTTGTTCCAGATTGCGCATTTATGATTGATAGACCTATGGATGTGTGGGGAGCACCTTTAGAGGTTGAAATATTACTTCATGGATGTTTAAAAAGTTGTATAAATTTAATGGAATTAAGTAGAGCTGATCATGTTAGTAGACTTTTAGATCAAAGACTTATTCTTACAAATCAATGGGTAAAGGATTTAGGGAGTTTTCTTTTAAAGCATTATTGGGTTACCAGCCAAACGATGCAAACTTTAAGAAGAAGACCAACTGAGCAGTATGGAGATGATCAACACTTCAATGAATTTAACGTTCAACCTCAAGTTGTTCCCTCATGGCTACAAGATTGGTTAGAGAATAGAGGAGGTTACTTAATAGGAAATATAAGGACAGGAAGGCCTGACTTTCGGTTTTACAGTTTAGGGAATTCTCTAGCATGTATGTTCGGAGTACTGCCTCCTGAAGAACAAAGAGCTTTATTTAGATTAGTTTTACATAACAGACAGCATTTAATGGCTCAAATGCCTATGAGAATTTGTCATCCTCATATGGATGTAGAAGAATGGCAAAATAAAACTGGATCCGATCCAAAGAATTGGCCTTGGAGTTACCATAATGGTGGACATTGGCCAAGTTTACTTTGGTTTTTTGGTGCAGCTGTTCTATTGCATCAAAAAAATCATGGTTCAGATGATGTCATTCTCATGGAAGACATGAAATCTCTAATAGAAGAATCATATTGGTGCCAGCTTAATCAATTGCCTAAACAAGAATGGGCAGAATATTTTGATGGTCCTACAGGTACTTGGGTTGGACAACAATCAAGAACTTATCAAACATGGACTATTGTGGGATTTTTATTAATGAATCATTTTCTGAGGAATGAATATAATGATCTAGATATGTTTAATATTTAATCCTAAAATAATCCTAAAGTTAGTGATTTATCAATTGGTAAACATGCTCCAATACCAAGATATATTGTTAGAAATGTTCCAAACAAGAAAACAGACATTGCTATAGGTCTTCTAAATGGATTCGAAAATTTATTAACGTTTTCAATAAAGGGTAAAATCATTAATCCAAGTGGAATTAACGTTTGAAGTGCTATACCCAAAAGCTTGTTAGGAACTACCCTAAGTATCTGGAAAACTGGGTACAGATACCATTCTGGGAGGATTTCTAAAGGGGTGGCGAATGGATTTGCTTTATCTCCTAGCATTGCAGGATCAAGTACTGCTAATCCCACTACACATGCAATAGTACCTAAAATTACTACTGGGAATATATACAGTAAGTCGTTAGGCCAGGCCGGCTCACCATAGTAATTATGGCCCATACCTTTAGCTAGTTTTGCTCTTAATTTTGGATCAGATAAATCTGGTTTCTTTAACGTAGACATGAATAAGTCTTGTAATATTTTTAGTATAAAAGTTTATAAGGGACCTGAAATACCCTGTTTACGAATCATTAAAAAGTGCATCAACATAAAAACTGCTAATGACCAGGGCAAGACAAAAGTATGAAGACTATAAAATCTTGTGAGAGTTGATTGTCCAACACTTTCTCCACCTCTAAGTAATTCGACCATAAAGTCACCAATTACAGGAATTGCAGCAGGAACACCAGATACAATTTTGACCGCCCAATAACCTACCTGATCCCAAGGTAAAGAATATCCAGTAACCCCAAAAGCTACTGTTATAACTGCCATTACAACGCCTGTCACCCAAGTTAATTCTCTTGGTCTTTTGAAACCCCCGGTAAGATAAACTCTAAAAACATGTAGTATTAACATCAAAACCATCATTGATGCACTCCATCTATGAACAGATCGTATTAACCATCCAAAACTTACATCGGTCATCAAATAACTTACTGAACTGTAAGCTTGCGTAACTGTTGGCTTATAGTAAAAAGTCATTGCAAAACCTGTTGCAAATTGAATTAGGAAGCATACTAAAGTTATGCCACCTAAACAATAAAAAATATTTACGTGAGGGGGTACGTACTTGGAAGTTACGTCGTCAGTTATGTCTTGAATTTCAAGTCTTTCTTGAAACCAGTCATAAACAGATGAAGAATTCGCCATCCAAAAAAAAATTAGCTTTGATATAAAGAGCTTACTTAAAATTCTTATACTTGGTGTTAACACTTAACCCAATGAATTCATCTTTTAACAAACTTTTAACAATCAAAACATTGATGACTGCATCAATGATCATAGTTTTTTCTATCAATCCTTTATTAATAGAAAGAGTGGATGCTCTCAGTGATACCAAGCAATTAGTCCTAGATGCTTGGACATTGGTAAATGAGGGTTTTTATGATCCAGAAAAGTTTGAAGAAATACAATGGAAGAGAATTAGACAAAAAACATTACAGAAACAAATTGAAACAACTGAGGAGGCTTATTCCGCAATTGAAGACATGTTAAGACCTTTAGAAGATCCATATACAAGAATTTTACGCCCAAAAGATTATGAACTCCTTAAATCAAGTAATTTTGGAAGTGAAATTAATGGGGTTGGGCTCCAATTAGGTGAAGATGATAAAGATAATAAAGTTAAAGTTATCTCAACTCTTGGAGGATCTCCAGCCGAAGAGGCTGGAATAGTTAGCGGAGACTTAATAGAAAAAGTCGATGGAATTTCATCAAAAGAATTAGGCCTTGCTAATACTGCATCTAAGTTAAGAGGTCAATCAGGAACAAAAGTTCTGGTTGAAATCTCTTCGGAATCAGGAGAAATTAGGGAGGTCGATTTAGAGAGGAGATCGGTGGATCTCAGGCCAGTTAGAACAAAAAGATTAAGAGATGATTCTCACACAATAGGATATTTAAGGATAACTCAATTCAGCGAAAGCGTTCCCAAAAAGGTTGAAGAGGCACTTCAAGAGTTAAAAGAAAAAGAAGTTGAAGGGTTGATTTTGGATCTAAGAAATAATTCAGGTGGACTAGTAAGCTCAGGAATAGCAGTTGCAGACTCATTATTAAGTGAGAAGCCTGTTGTAGAGACAAAAAATAGAAATGGAATTAAAGATGCAATAATTTCTCAAAAGGAGACTTCTTTTGATGGACCAATGGTGACTTTAGTTAATAAAGGTACTGCGAGTGCTAGCGAAATACTTGCTGGTGCATTACAAGATAATGAAAGATCAATTCTTATGGGAGAAAAAACTTATGGGAAAGGTTTAATTCAATCCCTAAAAAGTTTGGGAGAAGATAGTGGTATTGCCATAACAGTTGCTAGTTATTTAACTCCCAAAGGTAATAATATCCAAGGTCAAGGTATGACCCCTAACAAATTACTTGATCTTCCTGACGCTAGTGAATTTGGAAGTGCTGGTGATAAATGGGTTAAGAATGCAGAATTATTTCTAGAGTCGCTTCTTGAAAAAGAAGAACCTTCATTGCAAACTAATGAATTAAGCGATGAAGTAATAAAGTCTTGAGATGGCAAAAGATTGAAAATAAAGAAACTTAAAAAATATGGATATTAAAAGAGTTTTTCATGATCCAATTCATAAAGAAATAGTATTTGATTCAAGGAAACCAGAAGAATTAATGGTTCTGGAATTAATTGATACAGTTGCTTTTCAAAGATTAAGAAGAATAAAACAACTAGGGGCGGCATTATTACTTTTTCACGGAGCAGAATCGAGTAGATTTACCCACTCAATTGGCGTTTTTTGTATTTCAAGAAAGATCTACAAAAGGTTAATTGAGAGTAAACCTTCATTTTGTGAAAATAAATTTGTTCTTTATGGAGCAGCTCTATTACATGATTTAGGTCATGGACCTTTAAGCCACACCAGTGAAACAATATTCGAGCATAACCACGAACAATGGTCTCAAAAATTAGTTGAAAATTACTCTCCAATAAATTCAATACTCAAAAAGTATGACAACGAATTACCGAGACAAATTGGGGAATTATTTCAGTCAAAGCAACTATTTTCACATCCTTTAAAAACGTTAATTAGCAGTGAGATAGATTGCGATCGTCTCGATTATCTTTTACGTGATAGTTACAACACCGGCACTAACTATGGCTTGGTTGATTTAGAGAGAATTATTTCAGCTCTTACTTTTTCACCAGATGGAAATATCGGAATAAAACCAAAAGGAGTTATCGCTATTGAACATTTCCTAGTCCTAAGAAACTTGATGTACAGAACAATCTACAATCACAGGATAAACGAAATATCAACATGGATTCTGGAAAAAATAATTTATACAATAAAAAATAATTTTGAAAAGAAAATTTTCTTAGATAATTCTCTATATAAATGGATTTTTTCCCCAGAAAAAGTTGATTTTGATGATTTCATAAGAAATGATGATGTAACCTTTTACTATCATTTAATGAGATGGAAAGATGAATCTTTTGAGCCACTTTCTACACTATGCAAAATGTTTATTGACAGAGATTTGTTAAAAGCATCCGATATAAGTTTTTTAAGTAAAATAAATAGACTAAAAATCCTAGCCTTTGTAAGAAAATTATGTGAAAAAAATGATTATAATTCAGAAATTTTTTGTGGAATTAAGGAAAGGTCTTTTAAAGGTTTTGAATCTAACAATGCACTTAAAATATGGGACGGCACTTTTCAAAGCTCATTAGAAAGTAGTTCTGCATTAATAAAAACTTTAATGAAATCTGTGGAAAGCTCTTTAATTATTTATCCAGGTATGTTCAAAAATGAAATTAAAAATGAAATTTCATTAATAAAAAATAATTCTAAGATTTAATTCCATGGAAATTGTTTTAAGTAGCACTAACAGTAAATATTTAGAAATTTTTTCTTTGTTTGATTTAGATAATATTCATGAAACTTTAAAAAAATTTTCTTCCATAAAGGAACCCCTGGAAGCAAAAATTTTCGCAGTCAATGAATCAATAAGTTCTCATCAATTATCAAGATTAAAAAATCATTTTGACAAGATTAACATTACCTCCGTAAGTATTTACTCAAATAATAGAGAGACAATTTTAAGTGGAAAGTCTTTAAAAATAGATGCAACTTTTTATAAAGAGCATGAGATTAAAAATAAGCTACTTTTATTTAAGGCAAAAAACAAGGGCGATATTCTTCACAAAGGTACAGTTCGATCAGGTGAAAGAATATCTTCAAATGGAAACCTGTGCATTATCGGAGACGTTAATCCAGGGGCAATAGTTTCCGCAAAAAAAAACATTTACGTTTGGGGCAAATTACTAGGAATCGCATTTGCTGGAAAAGCTGGAAATAAAAATGCCTCTATTGCCTCACTATATTTTAATCCTTTACAATTACGAATTGCAGATGTAATAGCTATTGGACCAAAGGATAAGCCCAAAAATTGTTACCCAGAAATTGCTGTTATTGATAAACAAACGATAATTATCAAACCACACATAATCGAAATCAAAAATTAATCAATGATTTGCAATAAATTAATTCAAACTTAATAAATTTAAGAATTACTTAATCTTTAAAATATTTAACTTTATGCTTGTGGCCTTATTATTTGGAAAATCCTTAAAATCGTGGGGAAAAATACTCGCACAATACTAATTTGTTCAGGTAAAGGAGGAGTTGGTAAAACAACTCTAACTGCAAACCTAGGTATAGCACTTGCTAATAGCGGAGCAACAACTGCTGTATTAGATGCTGATTTTGGCTTAAGAAATTTAGATCTACTTCTAGGATTAGAAAATCGGATTATTTATACTGCTCAAGATGTTCTAGACAAAAATTGTCGTCTTGACCAAGCATTAGTTAGACATAAAAAAGAACCTAATCTTGCTCTTCTACCTGCTGGAGATCCAAGAATGTTGGATTGGATGAAGCCAGAAGATATGAAAAAGATTAGTGAGCTCCTCAGTGAGAACTTTGAATTTGTCCTAGTAGATTGTCCTGCTGGTGTAGAAGATGGTTTTAAAAATGCTCTTGCAGCCTGTAAAGAAGCTATCGTTGTTACTAACCCAGAACTATCTGCAGTGCGGGACGCGGATAGAGTAATAGGGATTCTTAATACTTCAGATATTGAGCCTATACAACTTGTAATCAATAGAGTTCGACCTAATATGATGGCTAGTCAAGAAATGTTATCTATCGAAGATGTTCAAGGGATTCTGTCTTTGCCTTTATTAGGTATTGTTTTAGAAGATGAACAGGTAATAATTAGTACTAATAGAGGGGAACCTCTGACACTTTCAGATGGTAGATCTCCTGCAAAAAAATGTTATCTGAATGTTTCTCAAAGACTTACAAATAAAGATGTACCAATTATCGATCCAAAAAAAGAAGGCAAAAGTCTTAAAGATAAATTCTTGAGACTAATGCAAACAAAGGTTTTTTAAAATTATGACTCTCAGAGATCTTATAAATAAATTACTTGGCAGAGAAACTTCTAGTGCAAATACAGCTAGGGAAAGATTACAACTTGTACTTGCTCATGACAGAGTTGATATGAGTTCCTTAACAACTGATCTTTTAGATAAAATGAGGAAAGAAATACTCGATGTTGTTGCTAAATATGTTGAGATTGATTTTGAAGAGGTGGCAGTAAGTTTAGAGACGGAAGATAGAATGACTGCATTGGTAGCAAATTTACCAATCAAAAGAACTATTTCAGGAGAAATAAAGTTTAAAAAAAATGGTAATAATGATAAAAGTCAAAAAGATACCAAAAAGTAATAAATTTTAAAAACCCCAAAAAAATACTAAGATTGAACCGCCTTAATTGTAAGATAGTGATTATGCCGGCTTAGCTCAGTGGTAGAGCAGCGCTTTTGTAAAGCGAAGGTCATCAGTTCAAATCTGTTAGCCGGCATTTTAATTTATTTCATTATGTTCAACATTCTTTGGTGAAAATAAAAAGATCAAACCTATGAGAGCAATGATAGGAAACAATCTTATTTCGAGAAAGTACTCAAAAAAAGATGCAAGGGGTTCAAATATCCAATAAGTAAAAAATTGAATTAATAAAACAAAAAATAATAATAAAACCATTGTTACAATTCCCTCACTAATACTTCTCCTTCTCTAATCAACCTCCAATTTCCACTTTTCTTCCAAAATATAATAGTGCTAGCTTTTCCACTGCTCTTTCCCCAGGGCATAGGACCTAAAATTTTTACAGAAGGGAAGTCTAGAGCAATACCTTCAGCTGTAGTTGATCCTTTAAAACCTGAAATATTTGCACTAGAAGTTAACAATGGGCCTGACTCTCTCAAAAGAGATTGTGCCATATTTGAATTTGGAATTCTCAACCCAATAGTGAGATCATTGCTGGTGAGGTTGGCGGACTGCCTTCCTGAAGCAGGAATAACAATTGTCAGAGCTCCAGGCCAATATTTTGAGGCTAAATTTTCGTAATCTTCTTTAGCTGATTCATGAACATAATCAATTAAATGTTTATGTTCTGATCCCATAAGAATTAAGGGTTTGTTTCTATCTCTTTTTTTAAACTCGTAAATTATATTTGAGAATTTTGGTAAGCATCCAATTGCAGGTAAAGTGTCTGTTGGGAAAATTATAGGCAAACCACTTTTAAGAGTCTCTAAGGCAGTTTTGCAATCTACTAAATTCATTAAGTTAGTGTATCTTTAACAATTTATTTATATCTTCCAATGGTAAATCTACCAATGCCTGAAAGATCTTTCACAATTTCTATTGATGTAAATTTATTTTTAATAAGTAGTTGTTTTACTTTTTCACTTTGATCAAAATGATTCTCCAAAATAAGCCAACCATTTTCTTTTAAGAAAAATGGTGCTTTTTGTATTATTTCTTTAATATGTTTTAAACCATCTTCGCCACCTAATAAAGCAATTTTAGGTTCGAAATTCTTAACTTCTTTGGGTAATTTTTCATAAGTATCTCTTGGAATATATGGCGGGTTTGAAATAGTTAGGTCTAATTTTCCTTTAAATCCCTCAAGAGGTGACCACCAATTTCCACAATAAAATTTCAAATTTGATTGTTTAGAAGAATTTATAAAATTTTTATTGGCTATTTCTAATGCATCTTGTTCTATGTCAGTTGCTACTACTTGGCTAAAAGGATAAGCCAATGCCAAAGCAATACTAATTGCACCTGATCCAGTTCCTAATTCAGCAAAAAATAATTTTTCTGATTTCTGTCGAAATATATTGAAGACAATATCAACTATTAGCTCTGTTTCTGGCCTGGGAATAAGTACTTTGTTTGTAACTTTTAATTCTAAGTCTCTCCAAAAAGTTGTTCCACAAAGGTATTGAATTGGGCAAGAATTTAATAAATGATTATCCCAAATTGACTCTAAAGATTCTAATTTTTTTTTTAGAAATATATTTCCCCTAGAATCAAGACTTTTTAAGTGTAAATCACTAGTAGATATTCCGCCTATACAATCAAGTAAAACAGCAAAAGAAGATTGATCGCCTCCTTTAGAAAGTTGCTTTTTTTTCCAAAATAAAAATTCTTCTACAGAAATGCAAAGCATTTATTAAAATTAGCGTTTTGGCCCAAGCCTACCTTTACTAGAGTCAGAGTAGAAACTTGATTTTTCTCCATCTTGTGTAGAAATAAATAAACCTATAAGGAAT
>CACMNZ010000002.1 GCA_902615165.1 uncultured Prochlorococcus sp. | reverse complement strand
GAGCAATCGGAAGTTCAACAAAAACCAAAAAGAGAAGGGAGAAACATGATTATGTTTTTAAGCCCTCGAAAAACTCCTCTCATTAAAAAAGGTGATGAGTAAGAATTATTATCAAAAAATATGACGAATGTTAAAGTGTCACTATGTATAAAATAAATTGTTTGGGTTTTAGAAAGTGAGATTCCATATTCAACAAGAAAGTGATATCCCGGCATCTTCTCAATTATATAATCAAATTTGTTTTGCAATTGCAGCAAGACATTATCCTCCAGGACACAGACTTCCCAGTACAAGACAACTTGCAATGCAGACTGGACTTCATCGGAATACTATAAGCAAAGTATACAGACAACTAGAAATAGATGGGGTTGTTGAAGCAATAGCTGGATCAGGAATCTATGTAAGAGATAATCTTACTAAAAGAGAATTTAAAAAATCATTTTACTCAAAAGGAAAAATAAGCAAACCACCAGATCAAGAAGCAAAAAAAGCTATTGACAACATGATAAGTCTTGGATGCACTTTACAAGAAACTAGAGATATATTGACTGATGAAATTGATTGGCGGATTAAGTGTGGAGCAAGAATCATAGTTAGTACTCCAAGAGAGGATATTGGCGCTTCGATGTTAATAGCAGAGGACCTTTCTAAAAAGATTAATGTCCCAGTAGAAGTTGTTCCCATGGAAGAATTAGAAAAAGTTTTAAGTAATTCAAATAATGGAACGATAGTCACAAGTAGATATTTTTTACAACCTCTAGAAAAAGTTGCTAAGCAACATGGAGTGCGCGCCATAGCAGTTGACTTAAGCGACTTTCAAAAGGAATTGAAAATTCTCAAGGAATTAACTGCTGGAAGTTGTGTAGGTATTGTCAGCATAAGTCCAGGTTTATTGAGAGCAGCAGAAGTTATTATACACAGTATGCGAGGTAGTGAATTAATGCTTATGACAGCAATAACAGACAATAACAGTAGATTACTATCACTTTTAAAAGCTTCGAATCACATAGTGTGTGATGGCCCTAGTTTATCAGTTGTAGAAAATACATTATTAAAAAATCGTTCTCAGTTGATGAGATTACCTCAAATAATATGTGCTAAAAATTATTTAAGTATCGAAACAATAAATCAACTAAAAAAAGAAATTGGAGTTATTGATTAGACCGAGATGCTAAAAACTTTTAAATCAGATATAGAAATTATCAGAGAGAGAGATCCTGCCGCCAGAGGTATTATAGAGATTTTTCTTTGCTATCCAGGCTTTCAGTCAATAGTTATTCATAGGTTTACGCATAAATTATGGCAATTAAAGATCCCTTTGATTCCCCGCTTGTTAAGTCATACCAATAGACTATTAACAGGCATTGAAATACATCCAGGAGCAAAAATTGGTAAAAGAGTTTTCATAGACCATGGAATGGGCGTTGTAATTGGTGAAACAGCTGAGATAGGAAATAACTGTTTACTTTATCAGGGAGTGACATTAGGTGGTACTGGTAAAAGCCATGGTAAAAGACACCCAACCTTAATGGAAAATGTTGTAGTCGGAGCAGGCGCAAAAGTTCTAGGATCAATTACGGTAGGATCTAATACACGTATTGGTGCTGGGTCAGTTGTTGTTCGTAATGTTGAAGGGAACAGTACAGTAGTTGGGGTGCCTGGCAGAGTCGTACATCAAAGTGGTGTTAAAGTTAACCCATTAGCTCACTCTGCCTTACCAGATGCAGAAGCTAATGTAATAAAAAATTTAATGGACAGAATAGATTTACTTGAAAATGAAATTCTTAAATTGCAAAAAACTCTTCAATGTTTAGTTAACTCAGAATCCATTGATATTTCTAACCTAGGTAAAGCTCAAAATCTAAAAGACAAAGAAATAATAGAATTTCTTGGAGATGATTAGATCTTTATTTAATTTTTTTCATTAACTTCAGTTTTAGGTTGAAACATAAACATTGAATAAATAACATTTCTCCTCATATTAGTCATCATTTCAAGAAACATATCGTACCCTTCATTTTTATACTCTATTAAAGGGTCTTTTTGGCCATAACCTCTCAATCCAACTGATTCCCGGAGGGAATCCATCGATTGGAGATGTTCTCGCCATAAATTATCTATTTGCTGTAAAATAAAAAATCTTTCAGCTTCTCTCATCAATCCTAAACGAATCTTCTCTATTTGAGATTCCTTCAAGTCATAAGCTATTCTTAACTGCTCTTGCAAATAGTTTTTCAATTCTTCTATTGAAAGTAAATTAACATCTTCAACTTTAAGATCATCTAATAGATATACGAATTCTTTGACTTTAGAAATTAATTGATCTATATTCCATTCTTCAGGTGGAAGATCAGGATTAATATAAGCCTCCACAATTTCACTCATTGTTCTTTCTCCATACCCTATTACTTGCCTTTTTAAATCAATCCCTTGTAAAACTCTTAGTCTTTCGCTGTATACAGCTTTTCTTTGATTATTCATTACCTCATCATATTCGAAAACTTGTTTTCTAATATCGTAATAATAGGTTTCTACTTTCTTTTGAGCACTTTCTAAAGACCTAGTAAGCATCCCTGATTCGATAGGCATATCCTCGTCAACCCTAAATGCATTCATTAGATTTGCTACTCTATCCCCTCCAAAAATTCTTAGTAGATTATCTTCCAAAGATAAAAAGAATCTAGTGCTCCCAAGATCACCTTGTCTTCCAGCTCTACCTCTAAGTTGATTATCCACTCTTCTTGATTCATGTCTCTCAGTACCGATAACATGTAAACCCCCAGCTTCTCTCACTTTTTCCTCTTCATGAATCAAAACTTTTTCATATTCTTTCTTAACAGCTGATAAAGATTCTCTCAAAAGCTTTAACAATTTATCTTCAGTTGGTGCTTTTTCTGCAGCTGTAGCTATCCTGTCATCTAGATCTAAAACAGAAAGTTGTCTCTCTCCCCAATTTTCAACAAGTTTATTAGATAACAATGTAAGGTTATTTTCAATCTCTTCATCTAATTTGCAAGGAAATAGGCTGGTTGATGAGTCTGCACTATTCTTTTTCAAAGTTGAGCCTACCTTTGAAGAAAAACCACCCTTAGATTTTGAAGTTCTTTGCTTAGGGATTGGTGGTTTATGCTCATTATCTGGCCTTACTAGCAATGGAACTAAAATCTCCTTTAATTTAAGTCTTGCCATATAGTCACTATTACCGCCAAGAATTATATCTGTCCCCCTCCCAGCCATATTAGTCGCAATAGTAACGGCACCTGCTCTGCCTGCCTGAGCAATAATTTCTGCTTCGCGTTCAACATTCTCTGGCTTAGCATTTAGCAAATTATGTGGAATTTTTTCCTCAGTTAAAAGTGAACTTAATAACTCACTTTTTTCAACACTAGTTGTACCAACTAAAACAGGTCTTCCCTCTCTATGTATTTGTGCAGTCTCTTTAGCAACAGCCTTCCATTTACCTATCTCAGTCTTGAATACTTGGTCTGACCAATCTTGTCTCTTCCTTATTTGATTCGTTGGTATGACTGTTGATTCTAATTTATAAGTTTTTTCAAATTCAACCTCTTCAGTTTTTGCAGTTCCTGTCATACCTGCTAAACCAGGATATAAGAGGAAAAAATTCTGATAAGTAATGGATGCTAATGTTTGAGTTTCAGGCTGAATTTTAAGATTCTCTTTTGCTTCTATTGCTTGATGTTGTCCGTCACTCCAACGTCTTCCAGGCATTACCCTACCTGTAAATTCATCGACTATTACAGCCTCTTCATTTTTAATAATGTAATTTACATCTCTGATGAATAATTCTTTAGCTTTTAAAGCATTTGTTATGTAGTGTGCCCATGGATCTTGAGGGTTATATAAATCATTAACTCCCAAATACTCTTCACATTTAGCAAAACCTTGATCAGTTAATATACAACTCCTTTGCTTTTCATCGACTTCATAATCCCCTTCTGGATCAATACCATCTTTACTCAATTCTTTTGCTTTGACTAATGCCAGAGATAATTCTGCGGCTTTTTGATATTTTTCTTGAGGTCTCTCTACTTGTCCAGAAATGATTAGGGGCGTTCTTGCTTCATCAATTAATATTGAATCAACCTCGTCAATTACGCAATAACTAAATTTTCTTTGCACTACCTCATTAATATCTGTAGCCATATTATCCCTTAAATAATCAAATCCTAATTCAGAATTTGTGGCATAAGTTATATCACAAGCATAATTTCTCTTTCTCTCAACTGGGTTCATATCTTGCTGAATTAAACCAACGGATAAACCCAAAAAACGATGAACTTGTCCCATCCACTCAGCATCTCTTCTAGCTAAATAATCATTTACAGTGACAACATGAACACCTTTTCCAGTAAGAGCATTTAAATAACAAGGTAATGTTGCAACAAGAGTTTTTCCCTCTCCAGTCTTCATCTCAGCAATTTGACACTCGTGTAAAACCATCCCACCTATTAACTGAACATCAAAATGTCTCATATCAAGAACACGTTTACTTGCTTCTCTTACAATCGAAAAGGCTTTAGGAAGGAATTCTTCTAGGAGTCCTTTTTGTTTTTTTAAATCTAATTCTGATGAAATCTTGGATTTAAGATTTTGAGTTTCTTTTCTAAGCTCATCATCTGTCAATTGAGAAATTTCTTCTTCTAAAAAATTTATCTCTTCCACTATTGGTTGATAGCGCTTTAACTTTCGGGTATTAGGATCTCCCAACAAAAGTTTGAGCATAAGTTAAAGTCCTTTAAAAATTTATCTTATTACAAACATTATAAATTAGTGCGATACATCAGAATGAAGAAAACTATTATCTCTTTATTTTATAGAAACGATCGATTAATGTATTTAAAATAATGTTACAAAAATAACTTAACTGAACTCACTTTACAAAAATCTTTTTTAAGAAATGAAAGAAATATCTCTAATCAAACATGCCAAAGGAGCTTTAGGATTAAGATTTTTTGGATTAGGTCCTAATCTTAAACCTACAAATGGATTAATTAAGCTACAAAAATTGCTAGAAAATAATACTTTTTGGGCAAAAAATAGGACAATTAAGGATCTAAAAAAATGTCTTGCAAACAGTGACGTCATAGTAAGTCTATGGGTTGGCAACCAAATAGTTGGTTTTGGTAGGGCTTTAACCGATGGGATTTACCGAGGTGTACTTTGGGATATTGTTATAGATCAAAATTACCAGGGCAAAGGGTTTGGTACATTAATTGTGAAAAGTCTTTTATCCTCTAAAAAAATTAAAGATACAAAGAAAATATATTTAATGACTACGAATAAAAAATTATTTTATTCTCAATTAGATTTCAAAGAAGTGAGTTCTCAAAATTTATTAATTTATGAAATATAAAGTTTTTTTATAAAAAGTGAATCAAGACACGAATTTACTATAAAGCCATCTTATGAAAGGTCCTAAAATAGGAACTGGTCCAAAAGTTGGGCCACAAAAATCAAAGTAATCTCTATGCTCTTTTATTAACCCATTCTCGCCAAATAATAAACGAGTAGTTCCAGGATATATAAATTCTTTACCCATAATTTTTAAACCCATTGTCCATTCAACAAATCCACAATCACCAGTTATAGAAATTGCATGAGTTTCTAAAAAAACATCATCACATCTTTTAACTAGCTTTTCTTGAGCTTTAACATAAGAATCTAAGCCCTCTGTTTCCTGCGTTGGGTCTGTAAAAATAACATTCTCATTATAAAATTCAGCCCATTTTTCTTTAGTTGGTGCATCTGTACCATAAGGTTTAGTAAATAATCCCTTTAAATCCTCAATTGAAATCACTCTTGACATTACGCAATTATTTTAAAATATTCTAAAAGATACAAATAATAAAAGCGGATGAAGAGATTCGAACTCTCGACATTCTCCTTGGCAAGGAGATGCTCTACCACTGAGCTACATCCGCACAACTTTTTTATTTTATCTCAAAGAAGGTCTTAATAAGAAAAATAATTATTTTTTTTTTAACTAATTTAAATTTTTAATTAAGGATCCCATCTCAATTGCTTGTAAAGCATAATTCCAACCAAGATTATTTTTAATCCCTGCTCTTTCTAGAGCCTGCTGCATAGTATCAGTGGTTAAAACTCCAAAAATAATTGGAATATTATTTTCATTTGAAACTTGTGAAATACCTTTGCTCGCTTCAGATATAACTACATCATAGTGGGAAGTTTCACCACGGATCACAGCACCAAGAGCAATTACAACGTCATAACTCTTTTTTTTCATGAGGGTTTTAGCTGCGATTGGTAATTCAAATGAACCGGGAACCCAAACTATATCAACTTGATTGCTTAATTCTGAAGTATCTAAACCATGTCTTTTTAAACAATCAAGACAACCAGATAGAATTTTATTTGTAATTAAATCATTAAATCTCGCTATTACGATCCCAACTTTTAAAGTAGAGGCATTAGTAAAAGAACCCTCAAAAATAGCCATTAAATTGTACTTAGATATATTAATAGACTCTCACGAAAAGGTATTTAGTTCAAACTAATGAAGAAACTATCCCTGTAACAAAAACCAAAACAACCCAAACAGCAGCAATAGAATAAATTTTTCTCCTACTTTCTCGCTGTCCTTCCTCAGTAGAAGGTTGAGTCACATATAAAACGGGTACTCCAACTACCGCAATTAAAGAAGCAAATAATAGAGCATTTACGAAGAAAAAGTTAACAGCCTGCATGATTCAGTCTTAGGTTTCAAATATTATAAATACTATAATCTCATGAAAATGATAATTTTTAGAGAAAATTTACATATTTTAGCCACTTTAAATGCAAAAAATAAATTTCTACCTAATATCTATTTAGGAATTAAAAAAGTATGCAAGAAGATACGATAATTCAAAAGAATTTATTTGCGATTGGTAATGATAATAATGAACAAAACGAAATAACAAAAATTCCAGAAGATTTATCTTTGGAAGATTTAAAAAAAGAATCGCAAAAAAGACCCAGACAAAGAAAAAATTCAACTAATTTAATAAATAAGTTCAAGACTGATTTAATTTCAAATAACAAAAATGTTTGCATCAATGAAGAATCCTATAGCTATAAAACAGTTTCAAAACTGAAATTAACTCCTGTAATGAAGCATTATGTAACTCTCAAAGAAGAAAATAAAGATAGGTTGTTACTTTATAGATTAGGAGATTTTTTTGAAAGTTTTTTTGAGGACGCTGTATTAATATCTAACCTTTTAGAAATAACGCTTACCAGTAAAGATGCTGGCAAAGAGATTGGCAAGATCCCTATGGCAGGAGTTCCCCATCATGCAATGGAAAGATACTGTGCTGATTTAATTAAAAAAAATTATTCTGTGGTTATATGCGATCAATTAGAAAAAAGTTCTGGGAATTATGGGACTCCAATTAAAAGAGGAATAACAAGAATAATTACTCCTGGAACTGTAATTGAAGAGGGGATGTTGATAGCAAAGAAAAATAATTGGATTACTGCTATTTACTTATCAGAAGAAAACTCAGATGAATCTTATGAATGGGGTATCTCAAAAGCTGATGTAAGCACAGGAGAATTAATAACTTTAGAAGGCCAATCTCTGTCAAAACTATTTGATGAAATTATTAAATTAGATTCTTCAGAAATCATTGTAGGAAGCAATGCAGTAAGAAATTTATTAATTAAAGGAAATAGTCAAATTACATATACTGTTTCTCAAGAGACTAATTTTGGAATAAATGAAGCAAATTATCTAATAAAAAATTATTTCCAAATTGCAAACCTAGAGGGAATAGGACTTAAAAACTTAAACAATGCAACTAGATCACTTGGAGGTTTATTAAATTATTTAGAAAAAATCAATCCTTCAAATTTAGATAAAGATTCTTCTTTAAAAATCTCATTAGACTTTCCACAAATTCAATATGGTCACAACAAATTAATTATTGATTATCAAACTCAAAAAAACTTAGAAATCAAAAATACACAACGAGAAAACAATTATGTAGGTTCGCTACTTTGGAGTATTGATAGAACTTATACTTGCATGGGTGCAAGGTGTTTAAGAAGGTGGATAGATTCACCACTATTAAAAGTTAATGAAATTTATAAAAGACAAAATATAATTACGAACTTTCTTGAATCTAAAAAATTACGTATAGATACCCAAAATTTGCTTAGAGCAATGGGGGATTTAGAAAGACTTGCGGGTAAAGCTTGTGCAGGTCATGCAAGTCCCAGAGACTTAATTGCAATAGCTGAAGGTTTAAAAAAATTGCCTAGACTAAAATCCATAATTGAATTATTTAAGTATGATCTCCCAGATTGGACTGATCAATTAAAAAATATTGATGAAGGACTCTTAGAATTAGCTGATAATATAAGTTTTAAACTTGTAGAAAATCCTCCTCTAAATATTAGTGAAGGAGGCATGATCCACGATGGTGTTGACAATATATTAGATGGTTTACGAAATTTAATGGATGATTACTCTGAGTGGCTAAATAAAGAAGAGTTAAAGGAAAGGAAAATTAGTAAAATTTCAAACCTAAAAATTCAATTTCATAAAAATTTTGGTTATTACATTTCTATAAATAAATCAAAAGTTAATTTAGCTCCACAACATTGGATCAAAAGGCAAACACTTACTAATGAAGAAAGGTATATCACTTCAGAAATTAAAAATAAAGAAAATAAGATTTTCCAAATAAAAAGCAGAGCTTCATCAAAAGAATATGAAATTTTCTGCGAATTAAGAAATATAGTTGCTGAAAAAACAAAACAAATAAGATCAATCGCAAAATCCATAGCATCTCTTGATGCACTACTTGGTTTATCAATTACTGCAGTAGAAAACAATTTTATAAAACCTTCATTAATACCAATAAATGATTCAATGACAAAAAATAGTACAAAAATTATCGCAGGAAGAAATCCAATTGTAGAGCAATTGTTAAGTGATAAACAGTTTGTAGCAAACGATATATCTTTTGAGGATAATCAAAAATTAATTATATTAACCGGTCCCAATGCAAGCGGAAAAAGTTGCTTTATAAGACAACTTGGTTTAATACAAATTCTCACACAAATTGGTAGCTTTGTTCCTGCTAATAATGCTGAAATCAAGATTGCAGATAGGATTTTCACAAGAATTGGGGCAGTAGATGATCAATCATCTGGACAATCAACATTTATGGTAGAAATGTCTGAAACTGCATCAATTCTAAATCAGGCAACTTCTAGCTCACTAGTTTTACTGGATGAAATAGGCAGAGGAACATCTACTTTTGATGGACTTTCCATAGCTTGGTCAGTAAGTGAATATCTTGCAAAAAAAATTAGATGTAATACTATTTTTGCTACGCACTATCATGAGCTTAATTATTTAAAAAATTCAAATAAAAATATACAAAATTTTCAAGTTTTAGTAGAACAAAATAACGATCAACTAATTTTTAGCCACAGGATTGTTAAAGGGGGCTCAAACAAAAGCTATGGTATAGAAGCAGCTAAATTAGCAGGAGTTCCAAAAGAAGTTATAGAAAAAGCAAAATCAGTTTTAAATTCTTTAGAAGAAAATAACAAATTAAATTATGATATTAAGTAGATTTTTGACATTTTTATAAAATAAATAATTTTTAAATAGTTTCCCTCAATAAGGCGTTAACCGAAGCAGCTGCCATGGCGGCACCTCCTCTAGTGGAATTCAAAACAATTCTAGGAAAATCAGTAGAAATTAGTTTGTTTTTGCTTTTCTCTACTCCAACAAATCCAACAGGCATTCCGATAATTAGACTAGGTAAATCTTTTGCATTCTCTAAAATATCAATTAAGTAAGTTAACGCTGTAGGCGAACTGCCAATAACTACAATAGGTGATTTGCTTCCAGAATTCATAGCGGATAACTCCTTCCAACCTTCACTTAAGCCATATGCAGTTTTAGTTAAGTTTGCATGATTATTTTTTTTAAACCACATTCTAGCGGTGAATACTTTATTCCTAGTGGTATTTTCTGCCATGGTTTTTATTGCTGCTGCAGCCATATCAGTATCAGTTAAAATCGGAGCACCATTTTTAAGTGCCTGAAGCCCTTTTTCGCAAGCACCTTCACTAAAATTTACAAGATTTTGAACTGAAAAATCTCCTGAAGTATGGACTAATCTCTCTACCACTTTTTTTTCCAAATAATTTAGATCATTATCTAATAAATTAGATCTTATGAATCTGATGCTTTCCAAAAAAATTGGATGATCTATTACCATTAAATTTAATTTGTGTTAGAAGTAATCATAGTTAATATATAGTTTTTATTGAGCTATTATGCCAATACAAATATTATGGGGTAATGATTTAAATGCTCAAAATACATTTATTCAAAAATTAATTGATAAGGAAGTATCGAAAGAATGGAAAGAAATAAACGTAACAAATTTAAATGGGGATGATGATGAGCAAGTCAATAAAGCTTTTGATGAAGTTCTTACACCTCCTTTTGGAGAGGGATACAGAATAGTTACATTGAAAAATAATCCAATTTTTACTTCCAAAAATGAGGATCTAAGAACTAAATTTGAAAAAATTCATGACAATATACCCCAAAATACTTATTTCATTTTACAAAATACAAAAAAACCAGATTCAAGGCTAAAGAGTACTAAATTTTTACAAAAACTTATCAAAAATAATTTAGCTAAAGAAAAGTCATTTTCTTTACCAGAAATCTGGGACTATGAAGGACAAAAAAGATTTTTAGAAGATGCAGCAAATCAAATGAATATCAAAATTGATAAAAATGCAGCTGAATTGATCATTGATTCAGTTGGTAATGATAGCTTTAAACTAATAAATGAATTAGCCAAAGCAAAAACATACCTCTCTGCAGTATCAAGTGATTCGAATTCACAACTTTTTCTTAAAAGTATTGATGTAAAAAAAATATTTAGTGATCATCAATCCAATATTTTCAAAATCATTGATCTTCTCTTACAAAAAAATATTAATGAAAGCCTCATAGAAATAAATTATTCCTTACAGAAAGGAGAGCCTGCTTTAAGACTAAATGCAGGTTTAATTAGTCAAATAAGAATTCATACCATTATAAAATTAGCAGTTAATTCAGGTAACGATAATGCAGAAAAGATTTGTAATCTTGCAGGTATTTCTAATCCAAAACGAATTTTTTTTATTCGAAGAAAAGTTAAAAATATTTCTCAAGAATATTTAATTAATTTAATGAGTAACTTACTAGATATTGAATCATTACTAAAACAAGGTAATAATCCTATAAATGTTTTTACAGAGAAATTAATTAATTTAAGTTAACCAAATTATAAGTTTAAGAATTTACATTATGATTTAAATATGGCTTTACTAGTAAAAAAATTTGGCGGTACTTCTGTAGGTGATATTAAAAAAATTAAAAATATTGCTAGTAACATCTGTCAAAGTAAAGAAGCAGGAAATGAAATTGTCGTAGTTGTCTCTGCAATGGGGCAAACTACAGATAATTTAAATTGTTTAGCGGAATCAATTAGTAAAAATCCTAATCGAAGAGAATTGGATATGCTTCTCTCAACTGGAGAGCAAGTAACAATAGCTCTTCTCTCAATGGCATTAAACGAATACGGAATACCTGCAATTTCAATGACCGGTAGCCAGGTTGGAATTATCACTGAATCAATTCATGGGAAAGCGAGAATTCTGGATATTAAAACAGAAAGGATCCAAAATTATATAAATCAGGGTTTTGTAGTTGTAGTGGCTGGATTTCAAGGAACAACATTAAGCCATACGGGTTCAATGGAAATTACAACTTTGGGTAGAGGTGGTTCAGATACTTCCGCAGTAGCTTTATCAACAGCTTTAGGAGCTGAGACGTGCGAAATTTATACAGACGTACCAGGGGTTCTTACTACTGATCCAAGAATTGTTCCTAATGCAAAACTCTTAGATGAAATTAGCTGCGAGGAAATGCTTGAACTTGCAAGTGTCGGTGCTTCAGTTCTGCATCCAAGAGCAGTAGAAATTGCTCGCAATTATGGAATTAAATTGTGTGTCAAATCAAGCCAAAGTGACTCAAGTGGGACTCTTCTAGAAAGTCAAATCCAACCTCTCCCACTAAAAAGAGGAAGCTTAGAATTAACAAAAACAGTCAATAGTCTTGAGGTATTAGAAAACCAAGCAGTATTCAGTCTCTCAAATATTCCTGATAGGCCTGGGATTGCTGCACAAATATTTGAAAAACTTTCAGAAGCAAGTATTAGTGTAGATTTAATAATACAAGCGACAAATGATGGAAATAAAAACGATATTACATTTACTGTTAGTGAATTAGAAGTTAAAAAGACTGCAGAACAATGTGAACTTATAACTAGTCAATTAGGAGGAGAATATAACTTAAAAACAAACATGACTAAATTAAGTATTCAAGGTGCAGGCATTATGGGCAGACCTAGTGTTTCAGCTGATTTATTTGATACTTTATCTCAAGCGAATATAAATGTCAGGTTAATAGCTACTAGTGAAATTAAAGTCAGCTGTGTAATTGAAATCAATAATATACCAAAAGCTATAAGATTTGTTTCTGAGAAATTTAAGTTATCCGATACACAAATATTTGTTAATCCAATCAATAAAAAACAAGATCAACCAGAAGTAAGAGGAATTGCATTAGATAAAAACCAAGTTCAAGTCAGTTTTCGAAAACTGCCTGATCGTCCAGGTGTAGCAGCATCAATATGTTTAGCATTAGCTGAAAATAATTTACTTATCGATACTATCGTTCAGTCTGAAAGAATTTCCTCTTTAAAAACTAAGGATATTAGTCTTACAATGAATAAACAAGATAGAAAAAAAGCTAACTTAGTTTTTGAGGCCTTAACAAAAAAATTACCCGGATCATACGTTGAAGATGGCCCTGCTATAGCCAAAGTAAGCACTGTAGGAGCAGGAATGGCATTTAAGGTTGGAACTGCTGGAAAAATATTTAGAGCATTGGCTGACCAAAATATCAATATTGAAATGATTGCCACTAGTGAAATCAGGACTTCATGTATTGTCTTAGAAAAAGATTGTGACAAAGCAGTTAATGCGATTCATAATCATTTCGAATTAGAAAAATAAGTTCTTTTTAATTATTTCTTGCCAATTTTTGTCTTAATTTTTTGATTCTATCCCTCAAATTTGCCGCTTCTTCAAAATTTAACTCTTTTGCAGCATCTTTCATTTTAATTTCTAACTTTTCTATTAAGTCAGGCAATTCTTCAAGCAAACATTGATTATCACTGGAACCGAGAATTGCGTCAGTTTTGTTATTAACTATATTAATTAAATCTTTAGATAAACCACCAGCATCAAGTTTTCTGGAAAGTTCTAGAAAAGATAATATTGAATTTTCTATTTTTTTGCCTGCAGGTTTTGGAGTAATACCATTGACTTGGTTATATTTTTTTTGAATAGTTCTTCTTCTTTCAGTTTCAGATATTGCTCTTTTCATTGAATCTGTGAAGTTATCTGCATAAAGCAAGGCAACACCTTCAACATGTCTTGCAGCTCTTCCTATTGTTTGAATCAATGACCTTTCAGCTCTGAGAAAACCTTCTTTATCAGCATCTAAAATGGCAACTAAGGATACTTCAGGAAGATCTAGTCCCTCTCTTAATAAATTAACTCCTACCAAAACATCATATTCGCCCATTCTGAGGTCTTGAATAATTTCAATTCTTTCAATTGAATGGATTTCGGAATGCAAATATCTAACTCTTACTTTATTTTCAGATAAAAAATCAGTTAGATCTTCAGCCATTCTCTTAGTGAGTGTTGTGACTAGCACTCGTTGATTCTTTTCAGCTCTAATTCTTATTTCAGATAACAGATCTTCTATTTGGCCCTCACTAGGTCTTACATCAATTACAGGATCTAATACCCCAGTTGGTCTTATAACTTGTTCAATAAATTCACCGTCACATTGATCTAATTCCCATTGACCTGGAGTTGCACTTATAAATAATGTCTGTTTTGATTTTTCCCAAAACTCTTCACATTTTAAAGGTCTATTATCTGCAGCACTGGGCAATCTAAAACCATGATCTATTAAAACTTTTTTTCTAGATTGATCACCGTTGTACATCGCATGAAGTTGGGGACATGTTACATGACTCTCATCAACTACCAACAACCAATCTTTGGGAAAGTAATCTATTAAGCATTCTGGCGGTGAACCTTCCTCCCTGCCTGATAAATGACGAGCATAATTCTCAACTCCATTACAATAACCAACCTCTTTGAGCATTTCTAAATCATATTTTGTGCGTTGTTCTAGACGTTGAGCCTCTAATAATTTTCCTTCGTATGTAAATTTATCTAGTTGAGTTTTTAATTCACTTCTAATTGCACTTATTGCACTCTCAAGTCTTTCTTTTGGGGTCACAAAATGCTTCGCTGGGTAAACGCTAACTTGTTCCAAACTTTCAAGGATTTCTCCTGTAGTAGGATCAACATATCTAATAGCCTCAACTTCATCACCAAATAATTCGATTCTAATTAATCTATCCTCATAAGCTGGACCGATTTCTAAAACATCACCTTTAATTCTGAATCTACCTCTAGTAATTTCAATATCATTTCTAGTATATTGATTTTCAACGAGAGACCTCAAAGAAGAACGTAGATTTATTGATTTTCCCACTTCAAATTTAACTGCAGCTTTTAAATACTCACTCGGTATACCAAGACCATAAATACAACTTATTGAGGCTACAACAATTACATCTTTTCTTTCAAATAATGAGCGTGTTGCAGAATGCCTAAGCATATCTATTTCTTCATTAATTGAAGCCGTTTTGGCTATGTAAGTATCACTTACAGGTACATAAGCTTCAGGTTGATAATAATCGTAGTAAGAAATGAAGTACTCAACAGCATTTTTTGGAAAAAATTCCCTTAATTCATTACATAGTTGTGCAGCTAACGTTTTGTTATGGGCTAATACAAGCGCTGGTCTTCCTGTTTGTTGAATTACATTCGCAATAGTAAATGTTTTACCGGTTCCTGTAGCTCCTAAAAGAGTCTGAAACTCTTTACCATTATTGACGCCTTTAACTAATTTTTTAATAGCTTCTGGTTGATCTCCATTTGGTTCGTAAGGAGCTTGAAGCTTATAGTTGTTCATCAACCTAGTAGCAAAAGGGTATTGCTATACTAAGAAATTTTTTCTCCAATTATTGAATTTTTCAAAGATTCTTTTAAGCCCCTAACAACCGCAATCATCGATATTAAATCATCTAATTTATTAACTACAGATCCAACGCCAACTGCTGAGGCTCCAGAGGATATTGCTAGTGGACAAGTTACTTGGCTTAATCCAGAGGCACTCATGATTGGTATATTCAGAGATTGTTTCTTAAATTCTTGATGAATTGCATAGGTAGCTGCAAGAGTTGGTACTGATTTTTCAAAAAAACCTTGAATTCCTGGAGAGTAAGGAGTAGAACTGGTACCACCTTCTGTTTGAATAATATCAACGCCTTCTTCCACGAGCTTTACAGCAAGATCAACTTGTTTATCAATAGGCATAGTATGAGGAACAGTTACTGATAGAGGAAAATTAGGTAATAAATCCCTCGTCTCTTTTGTAATGTTTAAAACTTTTTTATCTGAAAAATGAATGCCTTTTTCATAAAAAGTATCGTAATTTCCTATCTCAATTAAAGATGCTCCTGCTTTTACACAATCTTGAAAAGATCGAGGCACTACCGAACTAACACAAACTGGTAGTGTTGAATTTTTAAGTGCTAAATCAACGAGTTCAGGTTTACAAGCAATATCGACAAGATCTGCACCTCCTGATGAAGCAGCCTCAACAATTAATTTTACAGACTGAACATCGAAATTATTCAATCCTGAAATAACTTTGAGTAAGGATTTGCTTCTTAACTCTTCTTTGATTTTTTGTGGCAAAAGATTAATCAGACTCATTTACTTAATGAATTTATTACCCGATTGTGACATTGTTTTAGTAAAACAGTGCATTTTTTAAAAAATATTATCTGAGCAACACAAAATGACTGATAAAAAATTAAGTCAGAAAAATTGGTCATCATGGCATCATCAGCTTCATAAGGAGATTCTTACCAAAAAAATATTAATCCCCGAAGGATCCAATATTTTAATAAGTGTTTCCGGAGGTCAAGACTCAATGGCCTTATTAACCCTAATTAATGACCTAAAAAAACTACATAGTTGGTCTATTAGTGTTTGGCATGGTGATCATCAGTGGCACGAAAAATCATCACTATATGCTCTTGAATTAAAAGATTATTGCGAAGATAAAAATATTTCATTCTCTTTTGATCAAGCAAATAAAGAAAGTATTTCTTCAGAAGAAAAAGCACGAGAATGGAGATATAAAAAATTATGTGAAAGAGCCAAAACTTTATTAAATAAAAACCAGCAAAAACATAATATTTATTTGTTAACTGGTCACACTAGTAGTGATAATGCAGAAACATTTATCCTCAATTTATCTAGAGGAAGCAATTTTGCAGGTCTTAGTAATATTGAGAGTAAAAGATTAATAGAAAATCAAATTTATTTAATAAGACCAATATTAATTTTCAGTAGGGAAGATACAAAACAATTTTGCAATTATATGAAGATCCCAGTCTGGGAAGATCCTACAAATTCAGATCTTAAATTAAAAAGAAATTTAGTAAGAAAAAAAATTATTCCAACCTTAGAAGTCATCTATCCTGGATGTTCTGAAAGGATAAATAATTTTTCCCAAAAAATGAGCAAATACAATAATGAACGTAATGATCTTAGTGAACTAGCATATTTATATTGTAAAGATGTTAAAGGTATCGATAGGAATCTCCTAAATGGCATGTGTATTGAAGCGAGGTGCACTATCTTAAATAGATTTTTAAAAGAAATATCTGCAAAGCAATGTAGTTCTAAAAATCTGACAAAATTAGCAACTTCAATTTATGAAAAAAATAAAGGTCAAACTAATTTGCAAGAGTTTTTAAAAATTGTTTGGGATAAAAACTATATAAATTTTGAAAAAAGTTAAGATGTTACAGCAGATCTTCTTCTTCTTGTTCTACCTTCAAATGAATCTTCTGTAGCAGTATCAGCTGATGGATTCTGTGAAACTTTGGGACTTTTTTGGGTATTTTGTGGGTTATTTGAACTATTAGGATGATTATTGTTTGATTTCTTGTGGAAATTATTATTATTTCTATTGGAGAAATTTTGCTCTTCGGTAATTTTTGGAATATAAGCACGAGTTCCACTTGGAGCAGGTTGAACTAAACACAAAATAAGTGGTTCAACTTGTAATTCTCTTCTCATTCTTCTCGATAAACCATTTTCAATTTCTCTTTGAACACCAATCCAATCTACCTCAAAATTATTCTGCCCAGTTTGTCTAGATAATTGTTTCCATCTATTTTCTAAGACCCAGCTTATTTCTCGTTCTGTCCACATAGACATTTTTCTTGGCTCTGCAGTGGTAATAACACCTCTTAAATTCACTCTAGGAGGCGCAACCATCTTTCCATCTGTACTAATAGGAGCTAAAACAGTGACTACACCATCCCCAGCTAATTGCTGCCTTTCCTTTAATACGCGAGCATCTACTATCCCATTTCGTGAGTTATCAAGCAGTTCAACACCAGCTTTTACAGGATCACCCTTTTGGATAGAATTAGGTGTTAACTCAACTACATCTCCATTTTCAATAATTAAGATATTGTCCTTTGGAACCCCCATAGTTTGTGCACTCTTTCCATGACAAACAAGCATTCTATGTTCTCCATGAACAGGAACAAAAAACTTAGGTTTTGCGAGTGCCAACATTAACTTTTGATCTTCTTGAAAACCATGACCAGAAACATGAATATTCTCACCCTTTCCATAAACAACCTTTGCTCCGAGTTTCATTAATCTATCTATTGTATTAACAACAGAAATAGTATTACCAGGAATTGGGCTGGCTGAAAATATTACAGTATCAGTGGTCTTAAGACGAACATGCTGATGTTCGCCACGAGAGATTCTGCTTAACGCTGCTAGGGGTTCTCCTTGACTACCCGTCATTAATAATAAGGTCTCCCTATCTGGCAGATCTCTAATTTGCTTGATAGGAACAAACAAATCATCTGGGCATTTCATATAACCAATATCTCTTGCCTTAGCAATAACATTTATCATCGATCTACCTAACAAACCGACCTTTCTTCCATGTTTCATGGCCAATTCTAAGATCATTGTCACTCTATGCACAGAACTAGCAAAAGTGGTAAGGATAACTCGTTCTTTTGCCTCTGCGATATGTTTTTCTAAAGAGGGATAGATAGTCTTTTCAGAAGGACAAAAACCTGGAACTTCGGCATTAGTAGAATCACTGAACATGCATAAAACACCCTTCTCTCCGTAATGCACCATTCTTTCAATATCAAATTGCTCTCCATCTACTGGCATATGATCAAACTTAAAATCTCCCGTGAAAATAATTGTGCCAACAGGTGTTGTAACTGCTAAAGAAAAGCTATCGCAAATAGAATGGGTATTTCGAATAAATTCAACAGAAAAATGTTGTCCTACTTTTACAACATCTCTTGGATTTACTGTCTGTATAGTTGTTCTATCAGATACCCCTGCTTCCTCCATTTTTCCTCTGAGCATTGACATTGCCAGCCTTGGGCCATAAATAATTGGAATATTAAAATGCTTTAGATGATGAGAAATACCTCCAATGTGATCTTCATGCCCATGCGTGACAATCATTCCTTTTATTCTTCTCTGATTTTCTTTTAAAAAAGTAGTATCCGGCATAACAACGTTTACGCCATGCATACCATCAGATGGGAAAGCTAGGCCAGCATCAACAAGCATTAATTCATCACCATATTCAAAAACGCAAGTGTTTTTTCCTATTTCATGTAGTCCTCCAAGAGGTATTACTCGTAGAGCTGCCGTATTACTTTTAGATCTAGATGAATCATGAGTAGATCTATTTACAGTTGAATTTGTACTTGATTGCATAATTTTGAAATTTATGAAGGCCTGCTTGTAATCAAATAATGTTTATTTAAATTTAATTATCAAGTTAAATATAATTCCTATTATCTATTATAGGGAATTAAGGATAAAAGATAGTTGCTTTTTCATTTCATTGGTTAAAGGTGACAAAGGACTTCTAGGATTACCTACATCCCAACCCGAAAGCTCCAAAGCAGCCTTTATTGGGATTGGATTAGTAGTCATAAAAAGTGCTTTGAAAAGAGGCTGAAGTTTTTCATGAATAGCAAGAGCATTAGATACCTTTCCACTTTGAAAAGAATGAATCATCTCTTTCAATTGCAATCCAACTAAATGACTTGCAACACTTACTACTCCTACAGCACCTACAGATAACATTGGAAGCAACAATGAATCGTCGCCACTATATACAGAGAGTTCGGAGCCACAAATAGCTCTTAGTTCTGTTACTTCTTCTATTCTACCGCTTGCAGCTTTAATACTGAGAATATTTGAGAAATCCATAAGTTTCTTCACAGTAGCAGGTAATAAATTGCATCCAGTCCTGCCAGGAATGTTGTAGAGCATAAGAGGCAAATCCTTTGCAGATTTAGCAATAGAACTGAAATGTTTGTAAAGACCTTCTTGAGGCGGCTTATTGTAGTAAGGAACAACGACCAAAGCACCGTCGGCACCAGATTCGTAAGCTTTTTTTGTAGCTTCCACAGCTTCGCTTGTACAATTGCTACCAGTGCCAACTATTACTTTACAGCTTGCATCTAAAGATCCTTTTACCGCAATAAATAAATCATGCTGTTCCGCCCATGAAAGAGTCGGAGATTCTCCAGTAGTACCGCATAACACAATTCCATCGGAACCGTTCTCAAAAAGATAATTTGAAAGTTTTATAGCTAGTTCAAAATCTACATCTCCATTCTCAGTGAATGGAGTAACCATCGCAGTCAATATTCTTCCAAATAGTGGATTATTACACTCAGTTTTGTCTGTAATCATTTTTTTGGAATTAATAACTCAGCTATTTGAACAGCATTCAGAGCTGCTCCTTTTCTTATTTGATCTCCACATAACCATAATTCTAATCCATGAGGTTGACTTATATCAGTTCTTAGCCTGCCAACAGCAACATTATCCCTTCCCATAACGTCATTTGGCATAGGAAATCTATTATTTTTGTAATCCTCGATAACTTCAATTCCAGGAAATTTTTTTAATTCTTCAAGAGCATCTTTAGGCTCAACTACATCGGCAAATTCAATATTGATCGATTCAGAATGTGCTCTCAGTACTGGGACTCGAACACAAGTAGCAGAGAGCCTTAAATCATCAATATTTAATATTTTCCTAGTCTCATTAACCATTTTCATCTCTTCTTCGCAGTAATTATTTGAAAGCATAGGGGAATTATGTAAAAACAAATTAAAAGCAAGGGAGTATGGCAAAACTTCACTTTTTTGAGGATTTCCTTGAAGATATTGTTCAGTTAAAAGTTTTAGTTCCTCCATCGCCAGTTGGCCTGCACCACTGACAGATTGATATGTTGAGACAATAACTCTTTGAATAGTCGAAAGTTTGTTTAATGGAGCTAAAACTAATGTCAACAAAATGGTAGTGCAGTTTGGATTCGCTATTACCCCATCATGATTAAATACGTCACTAGCATTAACTTCAGGGACTATAAGAGGAACGTTCTTATCTAATCTGAAAGCGCTTGAATTATCTATCAGTAAAGCATTTTGATCAATAATGGTAGACAACCATTTTTTTGAAATACTTCCACCAGCTGAAGCTAAAACTAGATCAAGATTCTTAAATTGTTCCTTAGTTGTTTTTTTTGTAACTAATTCTTCATCTTTCCAAATAATTTTTTTTCCTTCTGACCGCTCTGATGAAAGCAATACCAATTCTGATATTGGGAAATCTCGTTGTTCAAGAATTTTTAGCAATTCAGACCCTACAGCACCTGAAGAACCTAAAACAGCAACTTTTAATGGCCTATTAGGCAAATACGGAGATTGTCTCACACTTTAAAATGATTTTTATAAATAGATTGACTATTTTTTTTACTTTATCAAAAAAATTACTTTCAAGGAAATCACATAATGTGAAATAATTAAGATCCGGCTCATTGTAATAACTTAGAAAAACATGGCTAAAGATGCACTAATAGTCAAAACAACTCCTCTGCCTCAAAGTAGAATTTCATTCGAATTAGAAATACCATCTGAGACATGTAAAACGTGTGTAAATGAAACAATCAGTTCTATAAGTCGTTCAGCTAAAATTCCGGGATTTAGACTTGGTAAGATTCCTAAACAAGTCTTAATCCAAAGAATTGGCATAACACAATTACATGCTTCTGCTCTGGAAAAAATTATTGATAAATCATGGCAAGAAGCGTTAAAAATAAAATCTATAGAGCCACTAAGTGAGCCAGAATTGGTAGATGGATTTGAATCTTTACTTGCAAAGTTTAGTCCTGAAAAATCACTTAAGGTTACTCTTCAAACTGATGTTGCACCAGAATTAAAACTTAAAAAATCCAAAGGACTAAGTGTTGAAATTTCAAAGACAAAGTTTGATCCTAAGTCTATAGATGAAGCGCTAGAAAAATCTAGAAATCAGTTTGCAAACATTATTCCAGTTACCAATAGAGCAGCAAAATTAGGAGATATTGCTGTAGTTAGTTTCAAAGGAAAATATAAAGATTCTGGTAAAGAGATTGATGGTGGAACAAGTGAATCAATGGATCTTGAGTTAGAAAAGAACAAAATGATTCCCGGTTTCGTTGAGGGAATCGTAAAGATGAAAATTGGTGACACTAAAACACTTAACCTTAAATTTCCTGATGATTATTCTCATGAGGATTCAAGAGGCAAAGAAGCGATTTTTGAAGTAAATCTTAAGGATCTTAAGGAAAAAGAATTGCCTGAACTTAATGACGAATTTGCAAAACAGTCTGGCAACAAAGAATCATTAAAAGAGTTAAAGAAAGATATTGAAAAGCAACTTAAAGACAATTTTGAAAAAACTCAAAAAGATATCAAAATTGAAGCTTTATTAGATGCCTTAACAAACGAATTGGTTGCTGAAATTCCAAAATCTATGATTGATATAGAAGTGAGGAATAATATTGAACAAACCGCTCAAAGATTTGCTCAACAAGGTCTTGATGTAAAATCTACTTTCACTCCGGAATTAGTTAAGTCATTAGCAGAGTCCACAAGGCCTCAAGCTGAAAAAAATGTTCAAAGAAATTTAGCTTTAAAAGCATTAGCTGAAACAGAAAACATAAAAATCGAGAAAGATGAAATTGATTTAAAAATGAAAGATTATGAAGATGCAATCTCTCAATCTTCAAAACAAATAGATATTAAAAGATTAAAGGAAGTAGTAAGTAACGATCTACTCAAAGAAAAATTAATAATTTGGCTTGAAGAAAATTCTGAAGTAAAAGAAAAAACTACAAAATCTTCTAAAGCTACCAAAACCTCCAAAACAACAAAAGCCACAAAAACTGCGACAAAAACTACAAAAACTACAAAAACTACAAAAAATCAAAATAAAAAAGAAAAAAAATAATTTATGAAATTTCCTACTAATTAAACAAAAACCCCTTAAATTATTCATAGGACGAAAACTAATTTGTGAACTCAGAAAAAAAACATTTAATTCAAAGCTCAATAAGTTCTTACGAAAGTAATAATAAAACTATTGCTGCTGTTCCTACTGTTATAGAACAATCAGGTCGAGGAGAAAGAGCTTTTGATATTTATTCAAGACTACTGAGGGAGAGAATAATTTTTTTAGGTACTGGAATTAATGATCAAGTATCTGATTCACTTGTTGCACAATTATTATTTCTTGAAGCGGAAGATCCCGAAAAAGACATACAGATATATATTAATTCTCCTGGAGGCTCAGTAACTGCAGGAATGGCCATATACGATACTATGCAACAAATATCCCCTGATGTAGTGACAATATGCTTTGGAGTAGCGGCAAGTATGGGTGCATTTCTACTTTCTGGAGGAGCAAAGGGGAAAAGATTGGCTTTACCTAATTCCAGGATTATGATTCATCAACCTCTGGGAGGTGCACAAGGTCAAGCAGTAGAGATTGAAATACAAGCTAAAGAAATACTTTTTCTCAAAAAAACATTAAATTCGCTTTTAGCAGAACATACTGGTCAACCTTTAGAAAAAATTAATGAAGATACAGAAAGAGATTACTTTTTATCTCCCTCTGAAGCAGTCGAATATGGATTAATTGATAAAGTTATCAAAAAGTGACAAGGAATACTGATTTTTTAAGAATATGATGACGAATCGATATTTATAAGCAATCCTAGTTAATAGGGAATATCTAACACCTTTCACTTTTAAAAACTTATAATCGATGGCTAAATTCGACGCCCATCTTAAATGTTCATTTTGCGGTAAATCACAAGACCAAGTAAGAAAGCTTATAGCTGGTCCTGGGGTTTATATCTGTGATGAGTGCATAGATCTTTGTAATGAAATCCTCGATGAAGAACTACTTGATAATCAAGCGAACACAAACAACTCTCCGCAAGTAAAAAAGAAATTACCAACTGATAATCCAAAAAAATCTGTTCCTTTAGAATTAACCTCAATTCCTAAGCCATTAGAAATTAAAAGTTTTCTAGATAATCAAGTTGTTGGACAAGAATCTGCAAAAAAAATATTATCAGTAGCCGTATACAATCACTACAAGCGATTAGCTTGGAAAGTTAAAGAAGATAGTAAAAATAACAATGCCACAGATTCACAAGCAACTAAATTACAAAAATCAAACATTTTACTCATCGGCCCTACTGGAAGTGGAAAAACATTATTGGCTCAAACTTTAGCAGAGTTTCTGGATGTTCCTTTTGCAGTAGCTGATGCAACGACTTTGACAGAAGCTGGATATGTTGGGGAGGATGTTGAAAACATACTTTTAAGACTTCTACAGAAATCAGAAATGAATGTAGAACTGGCTCAAAAAGGAATTATTTATATTGATGAAATAGATAAAATTGCAAGAAAAAGCGAGAATCCATCAATTACTAGAGATGTCTCTGGTGAAGGAGTACAACAAGCATTATTAAAAATGCTTGAAGGAACAATTGCCAATGTGCCACCACAAGGGGGAAGAAAACATCCCTATCATGACTGCATCCAAATTGATACAAGTCAAATATTATTTATTTGTGGGGGAGCTTTTATAGGTTTAGAAGATATCGTTCAAAAGCGTATGGGTAAACACTCTATAGGATTTACCACCAATTCAGATCAAAACAAAGTTAACACAAAAAAAATAGTAGACCCAAGAGATTCCTTGAAAAATTTAGAATTAGATGACTTAGTGAAATATGGCCTAATTCCAGAATTTATTGGAAGAATTCCGGTTTGTGCTGTATTAGATCGTCTTACTAAAGAAACTTTAGAATCTATTTTGACTCAGCCAAGAGATGCATTAGTAAAGCAATTCAAAACTTTGCTAAGTATGGATAATGTTGAATTATCATTTGAGCCTGATTCTGTTGAAGCGATAGCAAATGAAGCATATAAAAGAAAAACAGGTGCAAGAGCATTAAGATCAATAATTGAAGAGCTAATGCTAGACATAATGTACACTTTGCCTTCTGAAGAAAATGTAAAAGAATTCACAATTACAAAAAAAATGGTAGATAATTTGTTCTCATCTAAAATTGTTAAACTACCTTCAGGATCAAAAAGAATCATTAAAGAGTCTGCATAAAATTAGAGTTTAATTTTTTAATTGAATCCAGAATTTTATTAATTAATGAAAAATAAATGCCAAATATACATAAGCCTTTTCATCAAAAATATAGACCAAACAACTTAGACGAACTGGTTGGACAAAAATTTATATCAATTACACTCAAACAAGCACTATTAACAAAAAAAATTGCTCCTGCATATCTTTTTAATGGTCCAAGAGGGACTGGAAAAACATCAAGTGCAAGAATATTTGCAAAATCTCTAAATTGCCAAGCATTCGACCAACCTACGATAACTCCTTGTTGTAAATGTGACTTATGTAGACAAATTACAGATGGTAGCGCTTTAGATATTATCGAGATTGATGCAGCATCAAATACAGGAGTAGAAAACATAAGAGAAATTATTGAAAGAGCGAGATTTGCACCTACTCAAGCGAGATGGAAAGTATATGTTATTGATGAATGTCATATGCTTTCAACGGCAGCTTCAAATGCTTTACTAAAAACTATTGAAGAACCGCCCTCAAGAGTTGTATTTATCCTTGCGACGACAAATCCTGAGAGAGTATTAAATACAATAAAAAGTAGATGCCAAAAGTTTGATTTTAGAAGAATAAGTCCAAGTGATATTTTTCAACATTTATTAGAAATCGCCGAAAAAGAATCCATTGAGTATGAAGTGCAGGCCTTAAAAATGATTGCAAAAAGATCTAATGGAGGGATGAGAGATGCACAAAGCCTCCTTGAACAATTGAATCTTTTCCCAGAAGGTATAACAATTAATAATATCCAAAACCTCCTAGGAGAAGTATCTGAAAGTGAATTAACAAATCTGATTAAATCATTAGTTGAGAATAATCCAGAGTCATTAATTATCACCTGCAACAAACTATATGATGCAGGAAACGAACCTCTTCAAATAATTATCGGATTATTAAATATAACAAGAGATCTACTATTACACACTACAAATAATAAATATTCAGATCTTTATTATACTTCTGATGAATTTCAAGATGAATTGGATAAAATCTCAAAAACAATAAATAAATCAACAATTATTAATTTGCATAATAATCTGAGAAATATTGAATATCAAATCAAATCAAGTGATAATCCAAGGCTTTGGTTTGAAATACATTTAACTGGGCTTCTAGGTAATCAAGAGATAAATAGTTTAAAAAATAAGCAAGAAAGTAAGAATAATACGACTGAGGAGAATCATGAAAGTAGAAAAAACATTGCAATTTTTAATAAAAAAAATATTTCTAATGAAAATCAAAAACCAAGAATCAAAAAGGAGATAGCTCACGATGAATTGATGGAAAAAAAAGACGAAAAATTAGAAAAATTCGCAGTTCTTGAAAAAGAAAGTATTGAAAATGTTTCTAACGATAACCAAAATATTCATATATCAAATAATTTAAAAGATAAATGGGAATTAATTCTTTCTAAAGTAGAGTTACCATCAACAAGAATGTTACTTTCACAACAAGCCGAACTTGAAAGTTTTGATTCGGAGAAAATTACAATTGCATTATCTCCAAACTGGGAAAATATGATTAAAAGCAGAAAAATCATAATTGAAAATACTGTAAAAAAGATATTTGGAGATCAAATAATACTTAATTTCTCAACCAAAAATTTAAATAAAAGTAACCCAACAAATACTCCAGAAATGACCCAAAATGAAGTAAAGAATTCTCGACCATTAAAAAAAACAGACCCAAAAACTAATTCATCACCAAAAATATCTAACAAGGAGACTTATGATGATAGCTCAAAAAACTTAGCAAATTTTTTTAATGGAGAAATTATAGACCTTGATGAATAAATTAAACTCCAGTGTGAATAGTTTTTCGCCAAAGTATCTTTTTGGGAAAAATAGACATCTTTGTTGTTACCCAAGGTATTACTAAAAACCAATGTGATAAATAAAAAACCGAGACAAATACCATTAAAAAATTACTTTTTTGTAATACTGGTACTTCGCTTTTACAAGAAGAACCGTACCAAAATGCAATTCCAGATAACATAAAAGCTGTAAATGAAATAGGCCAGTAAATTGGTGAATTTAATAAAGCAATACTGAAAAATAAATCAAAAATAGAAATTATTGGTAGTGCATATTGCAAGATAAAGAAGTAAGTTAAATCAAATTTTTGCAGATAATCAATTTTATTAGTAAATAATTGATCTCCATAATCAAAGAATCTTTGCAAACCCCCCTCTGCCCATCTTTGCCTTTGCGCTAATAAAGCATTTAAATTCTCAACTGCTTCCTCCATAACTGGAGGATCCCACAAAATTCCAATTCTAGATTTTGATAATAATAATCTTAAACTCAAATCAAGATCATCTGTAACTGTATCTTCATTAAAAGAACCACATGCCAATAATGTTTCTTTCTTAATTAATTGGCCATTTCCCCTTAATTCAGAAACTCCAGCAACTGATAATCTTCCATATTGAAAGATTGCGTCCATAGCCATTTCCATTGACTGACAAGAAGTTAAGAAATTCTTACTTACATTTGTTACTGATTTTCTTAGTTGAACTGCAGACCAATCACCTTCATCTACAAAACTAAATAACCTTATCAAAGAATCTTGTTTTAATTCAGCATCAGCATCCAAAACTAATAACCATTCACCATGAGTAAACTTCAAAGCATAATTCAAAGCTCCTGACTTTCCTCCTCCTGCATTTGGAGAACGACTTATGACTTTTAGCTTGTCATATTGTCTAGCTAATCGATCTAAAATTAAAGGCGTCTTATCAGAGCTACCATCATCGATTATGTAAATATTTAATTTATTTGTTGGATAATCTAAACTAAATAATCTTTCCACTAATCTTGCTATGACATTCTCTTCATCTCTAGCAGCGACTAAAATATCAAGCAAAGGTAACTCTTTATTACTAATTCTTCTGCTTACAATGTTTACAACGTTGTTCCTTTTGACATTTCTAGAAATAACTATTAAACCGTAAAAAGCAATCACAAAAGAAAGAGTCAATATAATGTAAAAGAAATTTTCGATATTGAAAGCATGAGGAATAAAAGCTATAAAAAAACAAGCACTAAGAAATATAAACGACTTCAATCTTCGATTTTTATAAAAACCCTTACTCATAAAAGTAAATTTTAGTTACTTAACTTTCATTGAGACAATATCTCAAATTTTTTCAGTTTTGCTTTTCGATAGTAATGATTCAATATTTGTTCATAAGAAAATCCTAATTTAGCCATTTCAATCGCTCCTGACTGAGATAAACCTACACCATGACCGAAGCCTCCTCCTCTCAAAAGCCATAAATCATCACTTAATTTATTAATAGTAAACAAATTACTAGGTATAAAATTTAATACCCGTCGAATATCATCTTTAACTAGAACAATAGATTTATTAACTTTGTCCGTTCGTATTTCCAATTTTGTCACTCTGCCACTCGACCCACGCTCAATAGAATTTATATCCAAAACATCGTCATTAATATTTATAAGTTTGTTTTTAATTAACTTTTCTTTAATTTCAAGACTAGAAATTTTCTTATTCCATCGAAAAAGAGAATGATTACTCCCATAAAACTGTTCTTTATCAAAATCTAAAAAATTATTTAAATCAGATTTATTTGTAATTGGAAGTTTAAAAATTTTATTTAATGATTGAGAACCATCAATGATCGAATTGAAATAAGAATAATCTTGAATTTGCCAAGACTCGCCTGCAGTAGCAGATACGCCACCATTAGAACCATGGTAAAAAGCATTAATTGGTTGATTTCTATAAGTAAGAATTAAATTTGAAGTTGCTTCTATAGCTTTTTTCACGTTTTTATTTATAATTTTAGGAGGTTTATAAACTTGACATTGAGTGGTGATACATAAATGATATTTGTCCATATTAAATCTATCAGAATTAAATATTCCCCAAGTTCTTGCAATAACTGCTTGAGCTTTGAGTGCTTCTAAAGGAGAATTCGGTCCAATTTCGTATGGCAAAACACCTGCCAAATAATCATCAAATTCAATTTTTTGAACTAGTGTCCAAGTTCCATATAAATCTTTAAATAAATAAAAATTTTTGCCAAAATTGACACTATTTATTGTTATGTCATTTTGAGCATGAATATATATAGGTCCTTCGAGTTTCATAAGACTATATTCATTTCTAAGAACAGGAGTAATTTGAAAATTTTTTATTTCTCTAGAAATCTTATTTTTTAATTCAAACTCTGGAAGATCATCTTCAAATGGAATCCATACTTCCCAATTTTTAGGGTAGGCAATAGTCGTCTTAAATCCTTTATCTTCAAGTTTCTCTGCTTGTTTTTTTGCTGATTCATAGCTTGCAAAAGGACCAAAAACAATTCTTTCGACTGTTTTTGGATTTTTGATGGGTATATCCACCCAACTAATATTAATCTCTTTTGATTTATGTTTAATACCGTTGGATGATATAAGATTTAAAAAACCTTTATCAGTGATAAAGTTGATATTTCTTTTTATGGAAAAACTGTCATTCTCTCCGCCTAAATATTGCTTTAAACCAATTAAAAATTTTCCTTTTTTAATTTCATTATTGAGTTCAACCTTTTGCAATTCTTCTCCTTTGACATTTGAAGTAAATTTAATATTTGTTAAAAAGAGAGAAATACATCCTAAAAATAAGTATAAAAAGGCAAATTTAAGCTTCATAAGTTAGAACTTTCTTAATCAATTAAAAACTTTAATTTGCACCAATGCGTATAAAGGTTTAGATTATCCTAATTAAACACATTTGACTTAAATGTCTAAACTAAAAACTCGTAAATCAGCTGCCAAAAGATTTAAAGCTACTGCGACGGGTAAATTCATGAGAAGAAGAGCTTTCCATAATCATTTACTTGATCATAAAAGCTCAAAATTAAAGAGACATCTATCAACAAAAGCAGTAGTTGATGAAAGAGATGCTGATAATGTAAGATTAATGATTCCATACGCATAAATCTTTAACCAATTTTTATCAGATATTCATGGCACGCGTAAAAAGAGGCAACATAGCCAGAAAAAGAAGAAACAAAATCTTAAATCTTGCAAAAGGTTTTAGAGGCGGCAACAAAAATCTTTTCAGAACAGCAAATCAAAGAGTGATGAAAGCTCTTTGTAATGCTTATAGGGATAGAAGAAGAAGAAAAAGAGATTTTAGAAGACTTTGGATTTCTAGAATTAATGCATCTGCCAGGATAAATGGAACAAACTATAGCAAGTTGATAAATGGCATGAAAAATTCAGAAATAATTATAAATAGAAAAATGCTTGCTCAATTAGCCTTAAACGATCCTAAGTGTTTTGAAAAAATTGTTTCTTCCGTGAATAAGTAGAAAAAAGAATATAATCTAGAAAAAAAAATAAAAATAATGGAAATATCTTCCTTCCAATCTTATTTAATAATTCTTTTTGTTGTATTAATAATAATTTCTATTTTTGTATTCAGACAATTTCTAAAAACAAGAAGTGAAGAATTAAATTTAGTAAAATTCGAGCAAAAAGGTTTAGATTCTTTTACTCAAGCTACAGAATTATATGAATTTGGGTCTATTCAGATAAAAAAAAGATTATATTCTGAAGCTACTAAAACTTTTTTAAAAGCAATTGAAAATTATGAAAATGAACCTGATGAAGCCAAAGCGATAATAAATAATGCTTTAGGATTCTCTTATGCTGCTCAAAATGAATTTAAGAAAGCAATTAAACATTATAATTCTGCAATAAAATCACTCCCAGAATATCCTATAGCCCTAAATAACCTTGCATCAGCACAACAGCGTTTACTAGAGTACGATTCAGCATATGCAACTTATCAAAGGGTTTTGGTGATAGATCCAAAAAACAAAACAGCAATTAAAAAAAGTAAGGAGTTAGAAAAAAGAAATAATTATAAACCTTATAAAGGTATTAAAGATAAGGGATTCTAAATATGGAAAATTATTCTTCTTTACTAATTGGTGGAAAACAATTTTCCAGTAGATTAATGGTGGGTACAGGCAAATATAAATCTACTCAAGATATGGTAGAAAGTTTGTCAAATTCTGAAACGGAAATTATAACCGTCGCTGTTAGAAGAATTAAAAATGATCAGACCGGAGAAAATTTACTCGAAAAGATCAACTGGAAAAAATACTGGATGCTTCCTAATACAGCTGGTTGTGTTAATTCCGATGAGGCAGTGAGAATAGCAATTTTGGGTAGAGAACTTGCAAAATTATCTGGTCAAGAAGAAAATAATTTTGTGAAGTTAGAAGTAATTCCTGACAAAAAATATTTACTACCAGATCCAATAGAAACCATTAAAGCAGCGGAAATTTTAATAAAAAAGGGTTTTGCTGTGCTTCCCTATATCAATGCAGATCCTATTCTTGCAAAAAGACTAGAAGAAATCGGTTGTGCAACTGTGATGCCACTAGGCTCGCCTATTGGATCCGGGCAAGGTTTATTAAATTTATCAAATATAAGGATAATTATTGAAAATGCAAAAGTGCCAGTAATAATTGACGCAGGAATTGGGGTGCCTAGTGAAGCTTCTCAAGCTATGGAAATTGGTGCTGATGGTGTATTAATCAATAGTGCAATAGCACAAGCTGAAAATCCCCCTCTAATGGCTAAAGCGATAAATTATGGCGTACAAGCTGGCAGACAAGCTTTTCTGGCAGGAAGAATCCAAAAACAAGACTTTGCGGTAGCAAGTTCACCGGAAAAAAATATATCTATCTAATTCTTTAAATTGAACAAATTTTAAAAAGAGGGCAAAAATTTATTATTTGATTTTATTTATCGTATTAAGAAAAAAGAATTGAAACTATTTACAATGTTTTTTCGCAAATTGGAAGCACACTGTAGTAATTTAATAAATATATTATGAATCTATTAATTCTGGAGTTCTGAGTGAAAGTTATTGTTCTAGGTGGAGATGGTTTTTGCGGTTGGCCTTGTGCGGTGAATTTAGCAGAGCAAAATCATGATGTAATTATTGTTGACAATTTAAGTCGTAGAAAAATTGATATTGATCTAGAAGTAGAATCTTTAACTCCAATTGCTTCGATAACAGAACGACTTTCTGCATGGAAAGAGACTGGAGGTAAGCCTATGAGATTTCTTAACATGGATATCTCTAAGCAATATCAAAAATTACTCAATTTACTCATTGATGAAAAACCAGATTCAGTGATCCATTTTGCAGAACAAAGAGCAGCACCTTATTCGATGAAATCGAGTTTTACCAAAAGATATACAGTTGATAATAATGTTAATGGCACCCACAACCTCCTGGCTGCAATAGTAGAAAGTAATTTAGATATTCATGTTGTTCATTTAGGAACAATGGGAGTCTACGGATATGGTTCTCATAGAGGTGCAACAATTCCAGAAGGTTATCTAAAAGTTGAAGTTCCACAACCAGATGGCAGCCGCTTTGAAGAAGAAATATTACACCCAGCAAGTCCAGGTAGTGTTTACCATATGACTAAAACTTTAGATCAATTATTATTTCTTTATTATAACAAAAATGATCTTGTAAGGATCACTGATCTACATCAAGGCATTGTTTGGGGAACAAATACAGAAGCAACTTTAAAAGATCCTAGATTAACAAACCGATTTGACTATGACGGAGATTATGGAACTGTTTTAAACAGATTTCTAATGCAAGCTGCAATTGGATATCCATTAACTGTTCATGGGACAGGAGGGCAGACAAGAGCATTTATTCATATAAAAGATTCTGTAAAATGTGTACAACTTGCTCTTGAAAATCCTCCAAAATCTGGAGAAAGAGTCAAAATCTTTAATCAAATGACTGAGAGTCATCAAGTTGGAGAACTAGCTAAAAAAGTTGCTTCACTAACAGGAGCTGATATCAATTATTTACCAAATCCTAGGAATGAAGCAGTAGAAAATGATCTAATTGTTGATAATAAATGCTTTATAGAATTAGGTTTAAACCCAACGACTCTTGATAATGGCTTATTAGAAGAAGTTGTTGAAGTTGCTAAAAAATACTCTAATAGATGTGATCTTAAGCGCATACCTTGTGTTTCATCCTGGACTAAAAAACAAGCTGAGGCCATAAAGACTAATTAAAATTTCCGAAATTACCTTAAGAAAGTGAAAATTGCATTGTTTACTGAAACTTTTTTACCTAAAGTCGACGGCATAGTTACAAGACTGACTAAAACAATTGAATTTTTAATAAAAAATGGTGATGAAGTTATAATTTTTTGTCCAGAGGGGTGTCCAGAATCATATATGGGCGCAACTGTGGTTGGAGTTGCTGCAATGCCATTACCCTTATACCCAGAGTTGAAGCTTGGTTTACCAGGGCCTGCAGTCTCAGATAAGTTAGAGAAATTTAACCCAGATCTAATACATGTTGTTAATCCAGCTGTTCTTGGCTTAGGAGGCATATGGTTGGCGAAAACTAATAATATTCCTTTAATTGCCAGTTATCATACTCATCTTCCGAAATATCTAGAACATTATGGTATGGGTATGTTAGAGCCACTTTTGTGGGAATTACTTAAAGCAGCACATAATCAAGCCTTGTTAAATTTATGTACATCCACCGCGATGGTAAATGAGTTAAAAGATAAAGGTATTCTAAGGACTGCTCTGTGGCAAAGGGGAGTAGATACTTACAGTTTCCGGCCAGATTTAAGAAGTGAGAAAATGAGAAAAAAATTATTTGGGGAATACAACGACGCTAATTACTTATTGATTTATGTAGGAAGATTATCAGCAGAAAAACAAATTGAGAGAATTAAACCAGTCTTAGAAAGTATTCCTAATGCTTGCCTAGCACTTGTAGGTGACGGACCATATAGAAACCAGCTTGAAAAAATCTTTGAACATACCAAGACTAATTTCATAGGATATTTATCTGGCGATGAACTTGCTAGCGCCTATGCCTCAGGAGATATATTTTTATTTCCATCTAGTACAGAAACTCTTGGGTTAGTTTTACTAGAAGCAATGGCAGCAGGATGTCCAGTTATCGGAGCCAACAAGGGGGGGATTCCAGATATTATTAGCGATGGGATTAATGGTTGTTTGTATGATCCTGATGAAAAGGATAATGGAGAACAGAGTTTGATTGAAGCTACAAAAAAAATTTTAGAGAATGAAGATAAAAGAGAACTTATGAGGAGAGAGGCACGAAACGAAGCAGAAAAATGGGATTGGAATCAAGCGACGTTACAACTACAAAATTATTATGCAGATACTCTCAAAGAAATAGATTAATCTTAATTACGCTACGTGTGGAGGCGTAGGATTACTATATGAACTTAAAGGAAGTATTAGAGTAGCGATACTTTGATTCTTTTCAGGCCTTTTTTTCTTTGAGAATTTTTTACCAAATGGCACTCTTATAACATTAGTTCCCTCAATGGAACAAATGTTATGGTTGTCTCCTAAAAAATTATTAACAAAATTTGGTAAGTCTACGTTTTTCACTGGCAGCTGCTTAACATTGCCAGATTTAAAATCTTTGGTCATAGCTTCAAATACCCCAAAAAATTTGATGCTTGAATATTTTAATAAAAAAATTTAAAAAAATTCTATAAGAAAATATTAAATTTTTATTCTCACTGATAATAACTAAGCAAATATAATGACGCTAGTCCTTTAAGCACATTTTTTTTCTTCGAAAGTCTCATCTTGATTTACATTGCAAGAACAAATTAAATTACGATCGCCATATGCATTATTGATCCTAGAAACTGAAGACCAAAACTTGATAGAAGTTGGCGTTTTAAAAGGAAAAGAAGCTTTTTCTTTTGAATAAGGATAATGCCAATTATCAGCAATTAACTCTTTCAGCGTATGGGGGGCGTTACTTATTACATTATTATTCTTTAATGCAACATTTTTTTCTATTTCGCTGATTTCTTCACCAATCAATAGCATAGCCTCGCAAAATCTATCCAATTCAACCAAACTTTCACTTTCAGTAGGCTCTATCATTATCGTCTCTGGAACAGGCCAACTTATAGTTGGGGCATGAAAACTATAATCTATTAATCGTTTAGCTAAATCATTTACACTCAAACCAGTTTTAGATTTTAAATCCCTAAAATCTAAAATACATTCATGTGCGACAAAATTATTTTTTCCTTTATAAAGAATCTTGAATTTATGCTTTAAAGAATGCGCAATATAATTTGCAGATAAAATTGCATGCGCAGTTGCTTTTCTTAAACCACTAAGACCAGCCATTTTTATGTACATCCAACTTATTGGAAGAATACTTGCACTCCCATGCTTGGCAGAAGATACGTAATTGGAACTATTAGATAAATTATTATCCATTAAAGAATGAGTAGGAAGAAATGGGCTCAAAGTTTCTGATGCAGCAACTGGACCTACTCCTGGACCACCACCTCCATGTGGAATGCAGAATGTTTTATGTAAATTCAAATGACAAACATCAACACCATAATTCCCCGGTTTACATAATCCAACCTGAGCGTTCAAATTTGCTCCATCTAAATAGACAAATCCTCCCACAGAGTGAATTAAATCGCATATCTTTCTGATTTGTAATTCAAAAACTCCATGAGTAGAGGGATAAGTCAACATAAGAGCCCCTATTTGGTTATTAAATTTCTTGACCTTAATTGACAAATCTTCAAAATCAATATTTCCTTCGTCATCACATTCAACAGTTAAAACTTCAAAACCTGCCATAACTGCACTAGCAGGATTTGTTCCATGGGCACTTTTTGGAATTAAACATTTTTTTCTTAACAGTTCACCTTTTGATTCAAAATAAGAATTTATTGCCAATAAACCTGCAAACTCTCCTTGAGAGCCTGCATTTGGTTGAAAAGAAACTGATTTTAAACCAACAATCTCACTTATCCATTTTTCTAGGTCAGATATAATTTTTGAATAGCCTTTAGTTTGATCTCGTGGGGAAAAAGGATGAATGGAAGATAAATTAGCCCAAGAGACTGGATTTAACTCTGCTGCAGAATTTAACTTCATGGTACAGCTTCCCAATGGCATCATCCCATCTACCAAAGAAAAATCTTTTTCTGCAAGTCGGAATATATATCTCATTAATTCAGTTTCACTTTGGTAATTTGTGAATATATCTTGCTGCATCCATGCACTGGATCTCAAAGCTAAACTTTCAAGATGAAATTCTTTATCAAATTTTATTTGCTCTAAATCTTCTTCTTTTTCTATGAGGTTTGCTATGAAAGTCAAAATATCGTTTATTTCTTTTTCATTACTAAGCTCATCTAAAGAGATCCCAAAGCCAGTTGAATTTTCAATAGTTGATCCCAACGGCAAAATTCTTAAGTTATAGCCATTTTTTAGAGCTTCATTATGGATCCTCTGGGAGTGCTCAGAATAAACATCAACACTATCAAATCTAATCCCATCAGGAATATCAAAACCCAAAGCAGCTAAACTTGATTCTAAATTTATTCTCAACTCAACTAATCTCTTAGCAATTTGGGTTAATCCAGAGGGTCCATGATAAATAGCATAAAAAGAAGAAATTATGGCTAACAAAGATTGAGCAGTGCAAATATTACTAGTGGCCTTTTCCCTTCGAATATGTTGCTCTCTTGTTTGCAATGCTAGTCTTAGAGACTTTTCTCCATTTTTAGATAGAGTTTGCCCAACAATTCTTCCGGGTATCAGCCTTTTATATTTTTCACTACAAGCAAAATATGATGCATGGGGGCCACCAAAACCTAATGGAACTCCAAATCTTTGCATACTTCCCACTGCTACATCGACACCAAATTCAGAAATTGGTTTAATCAAAACTTGTGCTAATGGATCAATACATGCCGTAACAATAATTTCTGATCTATGTGCTTGGGATATTAAGAATGTGGGATCATATAATTCTCCATTTTTACCAGGTAATTGCAACAACATTCCAAAAACATCATCATGATTAGGAAGGTTACTTTGAGTAAAGCGTTTTAAGGATATTCCCAAAGGTTTTGCTCTGGTTTGTAGAACATTAAAAGTATGATCAAAAACATTTGACTCCACTAAGTACACTTTTGAAGATTTATTTTTTCTTGCAGCAAAACTCATGGACATAGCTTCTGCAGCAGCAGTACCCTCATCCAACAAAGATGCATTGGCGACAGGGAATCCTGTTAGTTCACAAACAATAGTCTGAAAATTAAATAGAGCTTCTAATCTTCCTTGTGCAATTTCTGCTTGATATGGAGTATAAGACGTGTACCACCTTGGATTTTCAAGAACATGTCTTTGGATTACTTTAGGCAAATGATTGTCATAATAACCAAGGCCTATGAGTGATCTCATTTTAGTATTTTTATTCGCAATCTCTTCTAATTCATTTAAAGCCTCAATTTCTGAACAACCTTGGGGCAATATTTCTGAAGATTTATCTTTAAGCTGAATATCTTCAGGAATAACTTGATTTATAAATTGATCAATATTGTTAAAACCAAGCTTATTCAGCATGATTCTTTCATCATTATCTCCTAACCCAAGATGCCTATCAATAAACAAATCAGACCCAAATTTGGATGTCATATTAAAATATTTTTCTTTAAAATAGCTCTTTTTAAAAAGTTTGCCTTATTTTGGTACAACCTTTAATTGATATTCCTCAGAAGTCATCAAATCAGCAATCGATGCTTTTGATTCTGGTTTCAAAATGACTAACCAACCGTCTCCAATCGGATCATTCTGTAAAAGCTCAGGGTTCTCAATAACACTTTCATTTACAGATACTATTTCTCCTGAAAAAGGCAGATAGACTTCCTCTACGGCCTTAACTGATTCTATTGTTCCAAAAGTCTCGCCTTTCTGTAAAGTCGCCCCTTCATCAGCTAATTCAACAAAAACAATATCTCCTAATTGATCTATAGCGAATTCACTAACTCCAATTTTTAATAATCCATTTTCTTCCAAGACATATTCATGAGTATCAGCATAGTTGAGGTTGTCTGGAAACTTATAAGACATGATTAAGTAGATAAAGGAAGTAGAGAATCCTTTGAAATTAATTTTTCCTCTAATAGTTCAGATAATAATCGAATTAATGCAATTTTGATGTGAGCTATGTGAGAACCACCTTGAACAAAAATATTGTAAGGATCTCTTAGAGGGGCATCAGCAGAAAATTCACTTGTACTACCTTCAATAAAAGTACCACCTGCCATTAATAATTTTGAATCATATCCATCCATTGATGATGGAACAACATTTAGAAAAGAATCTACTGGTGAAGAATTTTGAAAAGATTGACAAACTTTTTGTACCAAATCAGGATTATTCAATCTTACTGACTGAATAAGATCAGATCTATAAGTTGCTGGCTCTGGTAAAACCTTAAATCCCAAATTTTTAAAGACTGCTGCAACCATATCAGCACCTTTTAGTGATTCGTGAACAATTTGTGGTGCTAAAAACAAACCCTGCAAAATTAATCTTCCTAGTCCAAAATTTATTCCTGCAGAAGAACCAATGCCTGGTGAGGTTAATCTAGAACATGCCATCTCAACCAACTCTGCATCTCCTGCAACGTACCCACCAGTTGGAACGATTGTTCCTCCCAAATTTTTAATCAATGATCCTGCAATTATATTTGCTCCTTTAGAAATTGGTTCACTATCTTCAACAAGCTCCCCATAACAGTTATCAACAAAACATATACAATTAGGATCAAGGGAATGAATAAGACTACAAATTTTTTCTATCTGATGATTCGTAAGAGACTTTCTCCAACTATATCCACAACTTTTTTGTATGAATACTAATTTGCATGTATTTTCTTCAAAAGAATGAACAATTTGTTCTTCAAAAGAATCAAAATTCTCGCAGATATTTATTTGCTTATATTTAATATCAAAATCTTTAAGTGAGCCTTTTCCTCCTCCCCTTATTCCTATGACTTCTTCTAACGTGTCATATGGTTGTCCTGTAAGAGATAACATTACATCTCCAGGTCGAAGTATTCCAAATAAGACAGAACTTATTGCATGCGTTCCACTTACAAATTGCATCCTCACAGCAGCCTTTTCAGCAAGAAACAATCTTGCAAAAACCGCATCAATTTTTTCTCTAGATATATCATCATGACCACTACCAGAAGATTGATTGAAATGACTAGTAGAAACTTTTTCTTCCTTAAAAATCGTCAAAATATTTTCTAATTTCTGGAAAACCTGATTAGACCTTTCTTGGAAAACTTTACTTAAACTCTCTTCAACAGAAAGAACAGCGTTTTCAGCCAGTTTTAAGTTATTGTCAAGAATCATTTATTATGAAAATTCATGTTATTTTTCAGAAGCTAAATTTCTTAATTCTACGAGGAAAGCATTAGGTCCTTTACCCTGAAAATAAGAAAGTTTTTTTGAAGCCTCATATAAATCAAGAAGTTCTCCATCTAATTCTTCTGCCGTATAATCTCTAATTCCTGCAATTACCTCAGCAAAACGTTCTCTACGGGCAGATTTATTGACAGCATAGGCCTCCATTACCTGCATTTTACATGATCTCCAAGCCTTATTCTGACAAAAATGCACTGAAAGAGCATCACTTAAAGCAGAGGCTTCTTCATCTTCTATGTACCAGTCAAAGGATGAAGGTAAAGGTTTTAATCCTGAAAATATCTCGAATAACTCCCCAGCCGACAATGGATCACCAGAATCATTTTTTAGGGGTAATGCAGACTCTTCCAAAGATTTCCATAACTCTGGGTAATCACTTTCAAAACGATCCCTGATTTTTTCAATGCCTTGATCAAGAATCGTATTAACTTGAGCTAAAGCAAGAAAAACTTCAGGGCCTGGCGAAGATAACTTCCCATTTCTAAGATTAGAAATTTGCGAATTATGAACTTTACCTAAATCAAGAACTTCTGAAAGTAATGGCAATACTCTGTGAGACCAACCATTTCTTTCATGCCAGAGGTGTATTAAATGAGCCATAGCCCTTCGACCTCTAGATAATTTATCGCGATATCCGAGACTCACAGATAATCAATCTTATCAATAGTATAGTATGATAATATTACATATCGGTAATTTTGAAAATAGTATTTCAATATCATGAATTCAGTAATTTTCCAAGAAACAGCAAAATTAAAAAAACCTGTTCCAACTGAAAAAGTTATAGAACTCTCAGAAAAATTACTGGAACCTTCCAGTCATTCAAAAAGATATCCTCCAAGACTACATAAAACGTGGGGAACAATAGTTTTTATGGTTGCGATACATATTCTTTCCCTTGTAGCTTTACAACCAAAATTTTGGAGTCTTCCTGCAGTCACTTCATTATTATTTTTTTACTGGGTAACTGCTTGTTTAGGAGTCACCCTTGGATATCACAGATTGTTATCACACAGATCGTTCGTTGTACCAAGATGGTTAGAAAGATTTTTTGCTACCTGTGGAGCTATAAGTTGCCAGCATGGACCAATAGATTGGGTAGGTTTACATAGGCATCACCACTCTTTTTCAGATACTGAAGTAGATCATCACAATAGTAAAAAAGGGTTTTGGTGGAGTCATATGGGTTGGATGTTTAAAGATGTAGAAGCACTAAAAGCTGTTCCAAAACTAAGTGCAGATTTAATTAAGGATCCATACTATAGATTTTTAAATAAACATTTTTTACTCTTACAAATTCCTATTGGACTTTCTTTGTACGCAATAGGTCAAAAATTAGGAGTTGGAGGATGGGCTCTAGTCCTTTGGGGAATCCCATTGAGGCTTGTGGTTGTTTATCACGTAACTTGGCTAGTAAACTCCGCGACGCATTGTTGGGGTAAAGCACCATTTGAAAGTGGTGATTCATCTAAAAATAATGCGTGGGTTGCTGCATTAACCTTTGGAGAAGGTTGGCATAACAATCATCATGCATTTCCCAATTCTGCAAAACAAGGATTATTTAGAGGCCAGATAGATATAACATGGGAACATATTAAGATTCTTGCGATATTTGGTCTTGCAAAAAAAGTAAAGTTACCCTCTAGGTCGTATTATTAACTATATTGTCTAATATTTTCATGGCTAAAAGAGTACAAGTCGCATTAACTGAATCAATCGCATCACTGGGTAAAGAAGGAGATCTAGTTGAAGTAGCACCCGGATACGCAAGAAATTTTCTATTACCTTATGGCAAGGCAATGAATGTAACACCAGCTGTCCTTAAACAAATTGAAAGGAAGAAAGAAAAAGAAAAAATCGCTGCTGATAAATTAAAGCAAGAAGCTTTAGATTTTCAAACTGCATTATCTACAATAGGTAGGTTCACAATCAAAAAACAGGTTGGAGAAGATGGTGTCCTTTTTGGAACAGTTACCAATGGTGATGTTGCCGAAGCGATAGAAGCGGCTACTAAAAAAGAAATTGATAGAAGAAACATTACTGTTCCTGATATTCATAATTTAGGTTCCTTTACTGCAAAAATAAAATTACATCCAGAAGTGAATGCAGAAGTAAATATTGAAGTAACAAGTTAATCAATTTGTTGCATTATTTTGAAAAGTAGCCAGAGTATATATCTAAGCAATTAAAGATATGGTTTCCGTACCTTTTCCAAATAATGGGCAAAATAAAAATTTTAAAAAGGATTTTAATAGTGAAAATGCTGGATTAGTTCCTCCTCAAAACGTTCAAGCAGAGGAAGCTGTTCTTGGTGGCATACTTCTTGATCCAGACGCGATCGGAAGAATTGCAGATTTAATTAAACCTGAAGCTTTTTATATAAATGCCCATCAAGAGATTTATAGAACAGCATTAATGTTGCATACCCAAGGAAAACCAACTGATTTAACATCAATGAGTGCTTGGTTAGCAGATAATGGATCACTAGAAAAAATTGGAGGGAATAGCAAACTTGTAGAGCTAGTTGAAAATGTTTCCTCTACAGCTTCTATAGAACAAGTTGCTAATTTAATTAACGACAAATTTATGAGAAGGCAACTTATTAGATCTGGGAATGAAGTGGTTCAACTAGGTTTTGATCAAACCCAAGATACTAATGAAGTTCTAGATAAAGCAGAGCAAAAAATATTTGAAATCAGTCAAGAAAAACCTTCAAAAGGTCTGACTCAAGCCGCTGAAATCCTTACAAGTACTTTCAATGAAATAGAGTCAAGATCATTAGGTACTTCAGTAGCTGGAATTCCTGTAAATTTCTATGATCTTGATGCAATGACTCAAGGTTTTCAAAGAAGTGATTTAATAATTGTTGCTGGAAGACCTTCAATGGGAAAAACTTCAATAGTTCTTAATCTGGCTAAAAATGTTGCACAATCTCAAGATTTACCTGTGTGTGTATTTAGCCTTGAAATGAGTAAAGAACAGTTGACATATAGACTACTCTCTATGGAAGTCGGAATCGAAAGTGGAAGGCTAAGAACAGGAAGATTACAGCAAGATGAATGGCCATTACTCGGAGAAGGTATCAATTCATTAGGTCAATTACCAATATTTATAGATGACAAGCCTAACTTGAGTGTTTTAGAGATGAGATCTCTGTGCAGAAGATTAATAGCTGAACAAAAAAAAGAACTTGGATTAATTGTGATTGATTATCTGCAGTTGATGGAAGGATCAACCCCTGATAATAGAGTGCAAGAACTTTCACGAATAACAAGAGGTCTTAAAAGCATGGCCAGAGAATTAAAAGTACCAGTAGTAGCTTTATCTCAGCTTAGTAGAGGGGTTGAGTCTAGAACAAATAAAAGACCAATGTTAAGTGATTTAAGAGAATCAGGATCTATTGAACAAGACGCAGATTTAGTATTAATGATTTATAGAGATGAATACTACAATCCAGAGACTGAAGATAGAGGAATTACAGAAATCATTGTCACTAAACATAGAAATGGACCCGTAGGAACTGTTAAATTATTATTTGAACCTCAATTTACGAGATTTAGGAATTTAGCTAATTAAATCGCTCCTAAAATGCATGATAATCACTCAACAAATGAATCTTTTGACGTCATCGTTATTGGAGGAGGACATGCAGGATGCGAAGCAGCTATAACAACAGCAAAATTAGGTTTTTCTACAGCCTTATTTACAATCAATTTAGATAGGATTGCCTGGCAACCTTGCAACCCTGCAGTTGGCGGGCCGGCAAAAAGTCAGTTGGTACATGAAGTTGATGCATTAGGTGGAATTATTGGTAAATTAGCTGATGAAACAGCTATACAAAAAAGAATATTAAATGCAAGTAGAGGCCCAGCTGTATGGGCATTAAGAGCACAAACAGATAAAAGAGAATACTCAAAAAAGATGATTGAAATACTACAAAATACAGATAATTTATCTTTAAAAGAAGCAATGATTACTGAACTGGATATTGCAAAAACTGAAGAAATTGGATTGAACTCAAAAAAAATCTTAAAAAAAAGAATAAAGGGTGTAAGGACTTTCTTTGGTAGTTATTACTCAGCTAGATCAGTTATCATCACAGCTGGCACGTTCTTAGAAGGAAGAATATGGATAGGAAATAAATCAATGTCAGCAGGCAGGTCGGGCGAACAAGCAGCAAAAGGACTTACTCAAAATTTACACGAAATTGGTATCAAAACAGAACGTTTAAAAACAGGAACTCCAGCAAGAGTTGATAAAAGAAGTATCATTTTTGATGAATTAGATATACAACCAAGTACTGCAGCAGATAAATATTTTTCTTTTGACCCAGATATAAAAAATAATATGCCCCAAGTTAGTTGTCACATCACAAGAACAACTACCGAAACACATCAACTAATTCGAGACAATTTACATTTAACTCCCATTTACGGCGGTTTTATTGATAGTAAGGGGCCAAGATATTGTCCTTCTATTGAAGATAAAATCGTTAAATTTGCTGATAAAGAATCACATCAAATTTTCTTAGAACCAGAAGGAATTAATACTCCTGAAATATATGTGCAAGGATTTTCTACAGGTTTACCCGAAAATATTCAATTAGAACTTTTAAGAACCTTACCTGGATTAAGTGAATGTAAAATGTTGCGGCCAGCATATGCTGTAGAGTATGACTATATACCTGCAACACAGCTCCAAACATCACTCGAAACGAAAGAAATTGAATATTTATTTAGCGCCGGACAAATTAATGGAACTACTGGTTATGAAGAAGCAGCAGCACAAGGGTTAGTAGCAGGAGTCAATGCTACAAGAAAACTAAACAAAAAAGACCCAATAATCTTCACCAGAGAAAGCAGTTATATAGGAACAATGATCAATGATTTAATTACCAAAGATCTCAAAGAACCATACAGAGTTCTCACTAGCAGGAGTGAATATAGGTTAACCCTTAGGGGAGATAATGCAGATAGGCGATTAACCCCATTAGGTTATGAAATAGGGTTAATTGATGAGAAAAGATGGTCGGTCTATAAAGAAAAAATGAAACTCCTTGAAGAAGAGAAATTAAGATTAAAAAACACTCGATTAAAAAACACGGATGAAATATCAAAAAAACTAGAATTAGCCACGGGATCAAAAATCAAAGGCTCAATAACTTTGAAAGAACTCTTAAAAAGACCAAACTTTCATTATTCAGATTTAATTAAATATAATTTGACTAAAAAAAATATAGCTTCTTCAATCCAAGAAGGTGTTGAAATAGATATTAAATACGAGGGTTATCTTAAAAGACAAAAAAACAACATTGAACAAATAAATCGTCAAAGCTTTAAATCTCTTCCTCTAGAAATAAATTATGAAAAGATAGATACATTATCTTTAGAAGCTAGAGAAAATTTGAATAAGATAAAGCCAAAAAATTTTGGTGATGCTTCAAAAATTCCTGGGGTTAGCAAAGCTGATTTAACTGCTTTACTTGTTTGGCTAAAAATAAGAGAGATAAAAAAAGATAAGGCAAATATTTTTGCTAAAAAAAAGTTATCATCTTAAAAGCACTCCGTCAGAGCACTGAATAATAAACTTTTTAACTCTCCAAAAATTTTATGGGAAGAAAAAGCCTCTAATTTTTTAGTGAAGAATTCACTACCAAAAATATCTGGCCCATGGAAATTAATGCTGCTTGGAGATGGAAGTCCAACTAGACATCTGCAGCTTTTAACTAATCAAGAGACAAAAATTAAATTAATTTCAATGCAATTAGATCCTCTATCCACTAAAGAAGGCCCTAAAGAATTGAATCAGTTAAATGGACCTTTAATTAGAAGACAGGTATGGATCAAAAGCAATAATAAAAACCTAGCATGGGCAGAAAGTTGGTGGAATGCAGATCAAGTGAATGAGAATTTAAAGGCCAAAGAAGAGCCAATTTGGAAGAATTTGACGCAAGACAGATCAGAATTATTTAGAGAAGTTGATCGTATTTCACTTGTCAATGCAAAATGGTTAGAAGATCAATTTTGCTTTAAAGGTCCATTCTGGTCAAGAAATTACAGATTTTTTCGAGACAAAAAACCCTTAACAATTATAAGGGAGGTTTTCAATCCAAATTTAGAAACTTTACTGGGTTATTCAGGAATTAAAGAATTTACCAAACTATACTCTTCTTCTTCTTGATCTGGGAAGATTTCTTGATTTTGATTGAACTTGTTGGATTGATTGATCTCTCGAAGTATTATTCTCATTTTCTGAAGCTCTTTGCCATCTTTCAACTTTGAAATCCATTTCATCTGGCCAATCTTCATCCTTACTCTCTTTCACATAGGGTAATTTTTTTTGCTCAGTTGTCTGTAAATTTTTTGGTTGCCTTAAAGATATTGCTTCTAAAGGTCTTTTTGAATACTTTGTAGTAGATTCATAAGAATTTGATTCTCTGGAAAATGTCTTAATATCGCTTTGATCATCATAAAAATTCTCATCATTCCAATCATCATTTTCTTCATCAAAAAATAAATCCACTTTTTCAGATACCCATCTTCCTACTTTTTTAACACTCTTACTTGTTATTCCTTGAAAATCTGAGTTCCTTCTTTTACCTGGCCTAGCTCCAGATACTCCATCAACGAATTGTCTTCCAGTTTCAAAAATTTTATCAACTTGTTTATCAACAATATTTTTATCAAAACTATTTCTAAGATTTCTAAGATTTCTAATTCTCCTTGAATCCATAAATTATTGTTCTTTTTAAAATATAAATTACATTAAAAAAATAAATAATTCCAAAGATAGAAACAAAAACACATCTAATTATTTCTAATCAAACAAAATTAAACACTTTTTATTCCACGATCCATTGAAGAAATTTACACAACATTTTTTACAGGCTATATTCTTTATTCTTTTTCTATAGAAAAATTTCTCACCACAATTTTGACAAGTTCCTATGTATTTTAATTCTCTCCTTTCAATAGGAAATGAGTGCCTTACAGAAATTTGAAAATTCTTCTCTTTCTCATTAATTTCATTCATCTTTTCTAAGAAATTTGGACCATGTATCTCATTTTTTTTTAATATCCTATCTACCCATGCATGAATCATTTCATGACATAAAGTACTGTTTATTTCACTATTAGATAATTTACTCAAAATAGGTTTCGATAAGATAATTTCAGAATCTACAAGACCATTAATTCTTTTTCTTTTATAAAAACCAGCAGTAGTTTTTAATCTATTATCACTCCATCTAACTTTTACTAATGGTTGATTATTAACCGCTAGAGAATTTTCAAAATATTGGCTATTAAATTTATGAAATAAAGGTAAAAGAGGAATTACAGGCATTATGGATTAAAATTAGTATTATTTTGACAAAAAAACCCATCAAAAACGATTTCTTTTCTTAAAGTAATAAAAAACTTAAATCAACATGGATGCAACACTAGTTAAAGATATCGGAATTAAAGCATTATTAGTAGGCGGAGCTGTACTAGTTTCTTTTTGGACTTTTAATGCAGTCAAATTAGTTATAAGCGCCAGAGGAATTAATCCATTAGTGAGAAAGTTTTTTGATCAAATAGCTGCTGGCAGAATTGATGCAGCGTATGGTTTAACTACAAAAACTTATAAAACTCATGTTAAGCGCCAAGACTTTCTTAAATTTTTAGCTAGTTTAAACCTCAATAAATATAGAAATTTAAAATCAGGAAGACCTAGAGTCCAAGAAGATCAAATCATAATAACTTTGAATTTAAAATCTGAAGATAAACAAGATGAGCTCCCATTAGATTTTACTTTCGCAAAAACTGACAATGATTGGAAAATTGACAGAATAGCAAAAGTAAATTAATAAGTTCTTGTGAGGCAAAAAGAATTGTTTAAAGAAGAGATAATACATCAACTAGAATTACACCCAAGTAGATTAGATAAAGAGAAAATCATCTCAGAAGCAATGGAAGATGGTTTAGATGATTTTTTTGAGGGCATCCGTATGGCACTTGATCCATTGGTAACTTTTGGTGTAAAAATTGTTCCAGAAAAAGAGAATGAAAAAAGTCAAAATTTTTTATGGAAAGATTTTAGGGAATTAGCAAATAAGCTTATTCAAAGAGAGCTTACTGGTCACGCTGCTCGCGATGCAATTATTACGGCTATGGAATCTGCCACAAAAGAAGAGTGGAATGGATTTTATAGACGAGTTTTAATTAAAGATCTTAGATGTGGTGTATCTGAAAAAACAATCAACAAGATAGCCAAGAAATTTCCCAAATATGCGATTCCTATTTTTTCTTGTCCTTTAGCTCATGACAGTGCAAATCATGAAAAAAAAATGATAGGAAAAAAGCAAATTGAAATCAAATTAGATGGTGTGCGCGTCTTAACTATTATTAGAAAAAATAAAGTAGAAATGTTTTCTCGTAATGGGAAACAATTCCATAATTTTGGTCATATTATCTCAGAAATAGAAAACGTCTTAAAAGAAGATCCTGCACCTCATGACTTAGTCCTAGATGGTGAAGTAATGAGCGCTAACTTTCAGGATTTAATGAAACAGGTTCATAGAAAAGATGGCAAACAAACAAAAGACGCAGTTCTACATCTATTTGACTTATGTCCCCTTGAAGACTTCCAAAAAGGACGATGGAACACAAGTCAAACAGCAAGAAGTTTATTAGTAAAAGAATGGGTAGCAAAACATTCTTTACTTCTTAGACATATAAAAACACTTGACTGGGAAAATGTAGACCTCGACACCATTGAGGGACAGAAAAGATTTGTAGAGCTGAATAAATCTGCTGTGGAGGGTGGATATGAAGGAGTAATGATTAAAGATCCTGATGCAATGTATGAATGTAAAAGAACACACAGTTGGTTAAAAGCAAAACCTTTCATTGAAGTCACTTTAAAGGTTGTATCTGTTGAGGAAGGCACAGGTCGCAATAAAGGTAGACTAGGAGCTGTAATAGTAGAAGGAGAAGATGATGGGCATGAATACAGTCTTAGTTGTGGAAGCGGATTTAGTGATATCCAACGTGAAGAATATTGGTCAAAACGGAATCAACTGATTGGTCAACTTGTAGAAATCAGAGCTGATGCTAAAACTAAATCCCAGGATGCGGTGGCTTTTAGTCTGAGGTTTCCTAGATTCAAATGCTTTAGAGGATTTAAAGCTGGAGAAAAAGTTTAAATTTTAAAAAATAGTATTCCACAAAGTAGTCTATGAAAAATGTGGTTTTTAAGTAAAAAACTAAAAATCTTGGCTATAAAATGTAAGAATAATCATCAGGACTTTTAGAGAGACTTATGACAAAGAAAACAGTTTTCAACTTCATAAAAACACCTTGTGGACAAGCAAAATATATCGAATTAGAAGCCAACAAAACTCTACTAGGTAAATCTAGGCTTTTGTGGTTTATCTTAATTGCATCTATTAGAGATTGGAATATTAAAGAGTAAATTCTTAGGATTATTCAAAATATTCCCTGGAATATTTAGCTGAGAAATATACAACTAAAAAAGTTGAAATAATTCCAACAATAGTCATATATAAATTATTTGGTGATTGGACATTTTTTAGCTCCTGGATATTTTTTGCCAAACTACCTATTGAGCAATAAAGAAAAGTTCCTGGAATTATTCCAAAAAGACCAATAGCGAAATCTCGAAATTTAACATTATTCAAACCATAAAAATAATTAAGAATACTGAAGGGAAATATCGGAGATAATCTTGCTAAAAAAATTAATTTAAGTCCGCCTTTTTCTACTACTTTTTCCATAACACTTAATTTTGGATAACGACTAAAAAGATTTTTTAGCTTTTTTGCAAAAAAACTTTTTGATACAAAAAAAGCAACTGATGCTCCTAAGGAAGCGGAGAAAAAAACTATAATTGATCCTAAATATGAGCCATATAAAAAACCTGATAATAAAGATAACCAAGAAGCTGGGAGTATTAATAAAACAATTAAAATATAAAAGCAAACAAACGAAAATATCCCAATTCCAGTATTAAAAAAAAAAGACAAATTATAAATATTTTCAAGAAATATATTCATTCTCAATTCAAAAGCTCGAGTTTTTTAGTAATTCTCTCCATTTGTACCGAACCCTCATTTAATTTAAATCTACATTCATCAACAATATCTTTTGGAGCCTTATCCACGAAATTTTTATTAGATAATCTCTTATTTAAATTATCTAATTCAATAGTCACCTTTTTTAGATCCTTGTTTAGCCTTTCCTTTAATGCATCTATATTTACAAAATCCTGAAAAGGTAAGTAAACCTCTAAATCACTAATTATCCCAGAAAAAGATTTAGCAAACTCTTTTTTATCAACAGCATTAGGTTTAAAAATAAATACTTCAGAAGATTTAGTTAAGGTTTGAATATCATCAACTAAAATTTTTAGAAAATAAATCAATTCATCATTATCTGAAATCAAGTAAACAGGAACTTTTTCTGATGGCTTTAGGCCTAATTCAGCTCTCAAATTTCTAATCAATCTAATAATTTCAAAGAGTTGTTGAAAGGAATTATCAAGCTTATTATCAACAAATTTATTTTCTTGGGTTGGCCATTTTTGAAGAGATAATAATGCATTATTTGGTTTTAGTTGCAACACATGCCATAGTTCCTCAGTAATATGAGGCATAAAAGGATGAATCATTACAAAAATATCATTAAGTACTTTTATTAAAACTTTTTCAGTTATTTGTCTATTTTTAGTCTCTTTATTATTAAATCTTTGTTTAGCAAACTCTACGTACCAGTCACAAAAATCATTCCACGAAAATTCATATAGAAGTTTCGCAGATTCTCCCAATTTATATTCTTTTAACAAAGCAGCAACTTTTATATTTACCTGATTCAATTTCGATAAAATCCACTTATCACATAACTCTAAAGAAGTTTCATCACTCTCATTAAGCGAATAATTATTATTAGAAGTTTTATTAATTAACACAAATTTAGTTGCATTCCATAATTTATTCGCAAAATTTCTTGAAGCTTCAACAGTTGAAGATGTATCTTTTTTCCTATCAAAATCAAGCCGGATATCTTGTCCAGCGCCTGCAACTTCTCTAATTAGAGCAAACCTTAGAGCATCAGAACCATATTTATCAATTAATAATATTGGATCAATACCATTACCTGAACTTTTACTCATTTTTTTATTGTTTTCATCTCGAACTAGTCCATGAATATAAACATCCTTAAAAGGAATATTATTTGTAAAAGTGTTCCCCATCATTGTCATTCTCGCCACCCAAAAGAAAATAATATCGAAACCAGTAACTAGAACACTATTTGGATACCATTTTTTAAAATCTGGATCATTTGTATTTGGCCAACCAAGGGTTGAGAAAGGCCATAAACCACTTGAAAACCATGTATCCAAAACATCTTTATCGCGAACCAACTTAATATTTAATCCAAATTTTTTATTAGCTTCGATTAAGGCATCCTCTTCATTTCTTGCAACGATATATGGAGTATTTTGTTCTATTGAGTCTTGAGATTCATCTAAAACATACCAGGCTGGTATTTGGTGCCCCCACCACAATTGCCGACTAATACACCAATCCTTAATATTCTCTAACCAATCCTTATAAACTTTCTCCCAGCGTGGAGGAATAAAAGATGGTTTTTTAGAATCAATTTCATTCAGACATCCTTGTGATATATCATCCATTTTCAAAAACCATTGTGTTGACAATAAAGGTTCAATTGGCACCTTACCTCTATCAGAAAAAGGAACAGTATGTTTATAATCCTCTATCTTTGTCAAAAGGCCCAAGTTATCTAATTCTTTGATGATTTTCTCTCTAGCCTCATATCTATCTAAATTTTGAAAAATACCTGCATTAATATTTAAAGTTCCATCTTTATTCATTACATTAATCTGTTTTAAATTATGCCTTTTTCCTATTGCAAAATCATTTGGATCATGGGCTGGAGTAACCTTTACACAACCGGTACCAAAATCTTTATCAACATGTGAATCTGCGATAATAGGTATTTCTCTATCAACGAAAGGGACTTTTACTTTGACACCAATAAATTCTTTATATCTATCATCATCAGGATTAACTGCAACAGCAGTATCACCCAAAAGAGTTTCTGGTCTTGTTGTTGCAACTTCTAAGTATTTATCTAACTGTTCACCACTTTCAGAAATTAAAGGGTATTTAAAATGCCATAAATGACCATTTACTTCTTGCATTTCAACTTCAAGATCACTTACGGCAGATTGAGATTCAGGACACCAATTAACCAAATATTCGCCTCTATAAATTAAATTCTTTTCATGGAGAATATTAAAAGCCTCAATAACAGCTTCATTTAATTTTTGATCAAGAGTAAATCTTTCTCTAGTCCAGTCAACTGAATATCCTATCCTTCTTAATTGAGAAACTATTCTTCCACCACTTTGTTCTTTCCAGTTCCATGCTCTTTTAAGAAATTCATCTCTTCCAATATCCTCACTTGTTTTGCCTTCACTTTTTAATTGTTTTTCAAGAATAGTTTGAACAGCTATTGAAGCATGATCCGTTCCTGGTAAGCACAAAACATTCTTACCTAATAGTCTTTGAAAACGTACTACAACATCTATCAAAGCCGTATTAAATGCATGCCCCATATGCAAAGATCCAGTTACATTTGGTGGCGGAATAACAACACAAAAAGGCTCCCCATCATCCTCAGGATTAGGACTAAATGCCTTTAGACTTTCCCATTTTTCTTGCCACTTTTTCTCTACTTCAAAAGGTGAATAATTCTCTAAAGATAATTGATCATTCATCTCTGTCATGTCCAAATTTTATTTCAATAAACTTTTTGTATATTTTATCTTGAGAGCAGCCAATTAATGAAAATAATATTAGTTTGCAAAAAAGACATATCCATTCTACAAAAGTTTGAAGCCAGAACCGCAGGAACAACGTTTTGCAGTTTTTGGTGTTGAAATAAGAAATCCACCACCGCTCAAATCACCGTAATAATCTAATTTTAAGTCTTTCAGTAAATTAAACTTTTTTACATCCGCATATAAAGTTACTCCTTCAGTTCTTGAAATAGGGGATCCATTACATGTACCTGGCCTTAATTTAATATGCATCCATCCTTCGGAACAATTTTTATCCTCTACCAAATCAATCGACATTTCTCCTGGAGAACCTCCAAAAGAAGCTTGCCTAGATAGTTCTGAAGCAGCACTTTGACTGATTGAAAGATTGACGATCTCAGTCATTAGAAAAATAATGAATGGGCGATCCAGGGTTCGAACCAGGGACATCCTGCTTGTAAGGCAGGCGCTCTACCGCTGAGCTAATCGCCCTTATGATAAATCATTCTAATAGATGAAGTTGAAAAATTTATACTAAGTATTTAAATATTTCATGATTGAGGCAAAATTTAATTAACAAAATATATTCTATGTCCTCAAACAATAGATATAAATTGGAAAACAATTCCGATTTAGAAACTATAAATAGTTTTAAAATCTTAATATCTAATATCAAAGCATTAAAAGATAAAACTTGGGGCTGTCCATGGCAGAAAATACAGTCTCATGTATCGTTAATCCCATTTTTATATGAAGAAAGTAATGAATTTATAGATGCGATATATGAAAAAAATGCAGATAACATATGTGAAGAGTTAGGAGATCTTTTATTACAATTAATGCTTCATGCTGAAATCGGTTACGAAGAAAAAGAATTTGCACTAAATGATGTTATAAAAAATCTAAACAAGAAAATTATTAATAGACATCCATATATTTTTAACAAAAAAGAAAAAGTATCATTAAAAAAATCACAACAGATTTGGGAAAATATAAAAAATTTAGAAAAAAAAGCAACTCATATCAAATCTTCAATTAGTAGAAATTTAAATTTGAAAATTAAAAATTTACCGCCAACGGTTGGAACAGATAAAATCACAAATGTTGTTAAAGAATATGGTTTCAAGTGGGAAAGTACTGATGAGATTTTTAAAAAGTTAGAAGAGGAGATTAGTGAATTAAAGGAAGCAATTAAAAGTAAAAATGATTCAGAGATAAGAAATGAATTTGGTGATATTTACTTTACTATGCTTAATCTTTCAAACTTTTTAAAGATCAATCCTGAATCAGCTCTTCAAAAAACTAATATAAAATTTTTAGACAGATTTTCAATCGTCGAAGAGCATGCAGGAGATAATATTAAAAAACTAACTCCCAAAGACTTTCAACGGCTTTGGCAAATAGCAAAGCAAAAACTGGCGGGAAAAATTCCTAAAAACAAATGACAAATATTACAACATGGATTGATGAATACCATAAAGGCTCAAGATTCGGCCTAAATGGGAAAATTCTAATTAAAAAAACCTCAAAATATCAAGAAATTGTTGTTATTGAAAATGAATATTATGGTAAAGCTTTAATGTTAGATGGTTGCTGGATGACATCATTAAAAGACGAGAAATATTATCATGAGTGTCTTGTACATCCTGCATTGAGTAGCATTGATGCAAAATCTAATGTACTAATTATTGGCGGTGGTGACGGTGGTACTTTAAGAGAATGCGTTAAATATTCTCAAATATCAAAAATTAATCTAGTAGAAATTGATGAAGAGGTAATCAAAATATCTAAAAAATTTCTAAAAGAAATTGGAGGCGAAGCATGGAATGACAAAAGACTAAAAATACATATTGATGATGGTGTTAAATGGGTAAAAAAAACAAGAGATAATTTTTACGACGCTATATTTATAGATTGTTCAGATCCCTCAGAATTTTCAGATTTATTATTTTCAGATTCTTTTTATAAAGAATGTAAAAGAATACTTACACCAAGTGGGATATTGGCAACGCAAAGCGAATCTCCTGAATCCTTCAAAAATATTCACATAAATATTTTGAAAACCCTAAAAAATATATTTAAAATTTCTGAAACTATGTATTCCTTTGTGCCTATATATCCAAGCGGGATTTGGAGTTGGACATTTGCTTCTTCAGAAAATCTAAATTTATCAAAGCAAAATTATGATGAAGTCCTAAAAATAGAAAAAGGATGTGAAATTTGGAATTTAAATTTTCAAAATGCAGCATTCAAAATGATGCCAAATAAAATTGTAAAAGAACTAGATTCATAAGATGACAAAAAATTTTTTTGATAACGAAAATGCAATTTATATGGGAGCAAAAAGAAGTCCTGAGAACTGCTCAATTGGTATATTTGGAGTTAATTATGACGGGACATGTTCGTTTAAACCAGGAGCAAGATTTGGTCCAGAAGCAATAAGACAAGTCAGTTCTTGTTTAGAAACATATTGTCCAAAAATAAAAAAAGACTTAGAGGATATTATGTATGTTGATTTTGGATCAATACTAATTGATAAAAATGACTCAAAGTCCGTTATTGAATCGGTTAAATCAGCAACAAATTATTTAATCAGTAAACGCCTTAGTCCTATTATGCTTGGAGGCGAACACTCTATTACAAGAGGTGCTATTGAAGCATTAGTAAAAAAATATCCAGATTTGATATTGGTTCAACTTGATGCTCATGCAGATCTAAGAGAATCATATATAGGGAATGAACATAGTCATGCTTGTACTATGAAAAGATGCTTAGAAGTGCTACCTGAAAGAAAAATTTTGCAAGTAGGAATTAGAAGTGGGACTAAAGAAGAATTTGAAATTATGCATAACAACAACCAATTAGTTAACTTTTGTCCAGGCGGAAATACACATGAGTTACAACAAGCTCTTCTACCATACGCTAAGTCTCCAATCTATTTAACAATAGATTTAGATTGGTTTGATCCCAGTTTACTAGCAGGGACGGGCACTCCAGAACCGGGAGGTTTTTTTTGGAATGATTTTGAAGAAATACTGAAAACTTTAAAAGACCTTAGAATTGTGGCTTCAGATATTGTGGAATTATCTCCAGAAATTGATAAAAGCGGAGTAAGTAGCATTGTTGCAGCCAAAGTACTTAGAAGCTTAATTTTGTCATTAGAAAATATGCAATAAAAAATTTCTAAACTACAGTGTAAAAATACTAAATAAAACTAAATATTTCATGGATTTGCTAAAAAGTCCTCTTTATTCAAAATATATTGAATCCAATGCAAAATTAGTGGATTTTGCAGGTTGGGAAATGCCCATATCATTTTCAGGATTAATTAAAGAGCATGAATCAGTTAGATCTTCAGCAGGATTATTTGATATTTCTCACATGGGTGTGATTTCTATCAAGGGAATCAATCCAAAGGATTATATTCAAAAACTTTTTCCTACTAATTTATACTCCTTTTCTGAAGGTCAGGGACTTTATACAGTAATGCTTAATGATAAAGGAGGAATAATAGATGATTTAATAATTTACGACCTTGGCATACAAGAAAATGACACATCAGAATTATTGTTAATCGTTAATGCAAGTAGATATGAAGAAGATTTTCAGTGGATAAAAAATAATTTAAATATGTCTGAAATTTCGATAATAAACTTTAAAAAAGACAAAGTACTTTTAGCACTACAGGGAAAAAACTCATTCGATTTATTTGAAGCATGGATTGAATCTTCGATCTCACATATCCCTAACTTTGGATGCGAATATAAAATTTTTGAACATATTTCGCCTAAAGAAAAAATCTTCGTTGCTAAGACGGGATATACAGGGGAAAATGGTCTAGAAATACTTTTGTCTAAAAAAGCAGCAATTAATTTATGGGATTTCTCAATTTCCAAAAATGTTGCACCTTGTGGTTTAGGAGCTAGAGATACTCTTAGACTTGAAGCAGGCATGCATCTTTATGGTCAAGACCTCAATGAAGAAACTTCTCCATATGAAGCAGGATTAGGCTGGCTAGTACATCTAGAAAATAATCACGAATTCTTTGGAAGAAGATTTCTTGAAGAGCAGTCAAAATTAGGTATTCAAAAAAAGTTAGTTGGACTCTCTATAGAAGGTAAAGCAATAGGGAGAAAAGGTTGCGCAGTTCTTAAAGGTGAAGAAAATATTGGTACTATCACAAGCGGCAGTTGGTCTCCAACTAAACAACAAGCTATAGCTTTTGCATACATCAATACTTCGCATGCCTTAATAAATAATGAAGTTCAAATATTAATAAGAGGCAGAAAATTCAAAGGAGTAATAACAAAGAGAGCATTTTATAAAAAAAATTATTAACTAAATTTACCCTTAAAGAATTATTATAAGTTATTGATAAATAAATCATACATACTTAGATGAGAAACAAAATTTGCAAAGAACTCAATAATACAGATATTGGTAAATTAGTTAATTTATGCGGATGGGTAGATAGGAGAAGAGATCATGGTGGTGTAATTTTTATTGATTTAAGAGACCATAGTGGATTTCTACAAATAACAATTAACCCGGATGATGGTGCAGATCTATTTAAACAGGCAGAAACTTTAAGAAATGAAACAGTAATAATGGTTAGCGGAATTATTAATGAAAGGCCCAAAGATTCCATAAATACAAATTTAAGTACTGGAGAGTTAGAGCTTAAGGTTAAAGATTTGCAAGTTCTCAACCAAATTAAAAACAACTTACCTTTTCCAGTGTCTATACATGATTATGAAAATACAAAAGAGGAACTCAGATTAAAATATAGATACCTTGATTTAAGAAGGGGAAAATTAATAGAAAATTTAAAAACAAGACATAAGATTATTAAAGTTGCTAGAGAATTTCTTGATAATTATGGATTTACAGAAGTAGAGACCCCATTACTTACTAAGTCAACTCCTGAAGGCGCTCGCGATTTTCTTGTTCCTGCACGTCTTTCAAATGGAGAATTTTTTGCTTTACCTCAATCCCCACAACTATTTAAACAACTTTTAATGGTTGGGGGTTTAGATAAGTATTATCAAATCGCAAAATGTTTTCGTGATGAAGACTTAAGGGCAGATAGACAGCCAGAGTTTACTCAATTAGATATTGAGATGAGCTTTATTAGTGAAGAAGAAATAATTTCGTTCAATGAAAGTCTCATAAAAAAAATATGGAAAGACGTGTTAAACATTAATTTTAATAATGCTTTTCCAAGAATGTCATGGCATGCAGCAATGGATAATTATGGCACTGATAGACCAGATACTAGATATGAAATGTTATTCAAAGATTTAGGAGGAGTATTAGGTGATATTGGATTTAATATTTTTACCAAGGCAATTAAGTCTGGAGGTTGTATAAAATCCATAACAGTCAAAGGAGGTAATTCAAGTATTAGCAACGTAAGAATTAAACCAGGAGGTGATATCTTCCAGGTAGCTCAAGATGCAGGAGCTGGTGGTTTAGCCTTTATAAGGGTCAAAGGAGATGAGCTTGAGACTATTGGGGCAATTAAAAATAACTTAAGTGAAGAGCAAATAGCTGATATTTTAAAAATCACAGAAGCAAAAGATGGAGACTTAATCCTCTTAGGAGCTGGAGATAAGCAAATTGTCAATCAGTCATTAGATAGGGTTAGACAATATATTGCAAAAGACTTAAATCTTATTGATAAAAGTAAATGGAATTTCTTATGGGTAACTGACTTCCCGATGTTTGAGAGAAATGAAGATGAAAATAGATATGAAGCTTTACATCATCCTTTTTGTTCTCCAAAAAATATAAAATCTAAAGATTCTGAAAACTTGAAAAAAGAAATTGAGAGCTCTACGGCAAATGCTTATGACTTAGTTCTTAATGGTTTGGAATTAGGAGGTGGCTCTTTACGTATACATGAAGCGAACTTACAAAGAGAGGTTCTAAAAACGGTTGGGCTTACTGATAAAGAGATTGATGAAAAATTTGGATTTTTAATAGAAGCCTTAGAAATGGGTGCTCCTCCTCATGGTGGAATAGCATTTGGATTGGATCGCATTACAATGCTGATCATTGGTGCAGATTCAATCAGAGAAACCATTGCTTTTCCAAAAAATCAACAAGCAAAATGTCTTCTCACAAATGCACCTTCAAATGTCTCTGAATCACAATTAAGAGAATTAGATATTGAAATAACAATTGATGAATAAGAATATATATGGATGTTCTAAAAATTTTTTGTTTAAATAAAATATAAGGAGGCTGTGCTTAATTAAAAATATTTAATGTCAAAATTTGTTTTTGTCACTGGAGGCGTTGTTTCTAGCATTGGTAAAGGAATTGTAGCTGCAAGCTTAGGAAGATTATTAAAGTCTAGAGGATATAGTGTTTCAATATTAAAACTAGATCCATATCTAAATGTTGATCCAGGCACAATGAGCCCCTTCCAACATGGAGAAGTGTTTGTAACCGAAGATGGGGCTGAAACAGATCTAGATTTAGGTCACTATGAAAGATTTACTGATACTGCAATGACTAGATTAAACAGTGTAACTACAGGATCTATTTATCAAGCAGTCATTAACAAAGAAAGAAGAGGTAACTATAACGGTGGAACTGTTCAAGTAATTCCTCACATAACTGGAGAAATAAGAGAAAGAATCCATCGAGTAGCCGCCAACAGCAATGCAGACATTATTATTACTGAAATTGGTGGAACAGTTGGTGATATTGAATCTCTACCTTTTTTAGAAGCAATAAGAGAATTCAAAAATGATGTCAATAGAAATGATGTTGCATACATACACGTAACATTACTTCCTTTCATCAAAACCTCTGGCGAAATCAAAACTAAGCCAACTCAGCATTCAGTAAAAGAATTAAGATCAATTGGAATTCAGCCAGATTTACTTGTTTGCCGAAGTGATAAATCGATAAATGAAGGTCTTAAAAAAAAGCTTAGTGGATTTTGTGGTGTCAATATCAACTCTGTAATTGAAGCATTAGACGCAGATAGTATTTATTCTGTACCTCTTTCTTTAAAAAAAGAAGGTTTATGCAAAGAAACCCTGAAATATCTAGAACTTGAAGATAAAAAATGTGATTTAAAAAATTGGGAAGAACTAATTCACAATCTAAGAAATCCTGGAGCTCCAATAAAAGTTGCTCTCGTAGGTAAATACATTGAACTTGGAGATGCATATTTATCGGTTGTTGAAGCTTTAAGACATGCCTGCATTGAACATAAGGCTTTATTAGATTTACATTGGGTAAGCGCTGAAATGATAGAAAAAAATTCAGCAGAAACTTACTTAAGTGAAGTTGATGCAATTGTGGTGCCTGGAGGATTTGGCAATAGAGGAGTCAATGGAAAAATTTCGGCTATAAAATTTGCAAGAGAAAATAAAATTCCCTTTTTAGGGCTGTGCCTTGGTATGCAATGTGCAGTTATAGAATGGGCAAGGAATGTGGCTAATCTTCCAGATGCATCTAGTTCAGAACTAGATCCAAATACTCCAAATCCAGTGATACATTTATTGCCAGAACAGGAAGATGTCGTTGATTTAGGTGGGACAATGAGACTTGGAGTTTATCCATGTAGATTGACAAATAATACAACTGGAAAAAACTTGTATGATGAAGATGTTATTTATGAGAGGCATCGACATAGATACGAATTTAATAATTACTACAAACAAAGTTTTTTAAATTCCGGATACAGAATTAGTGGTACATCGCCAGATGGCAGATTAGTTGAGTTAATTGAGTTAGAAAATCATCCTTACTTCTTGGCATGTCAATATCATCCTGAGTTTTTATCAAGACCTGGCAAACCTCATCCTTTATTTAAAGGTTTAATAAAAGCCTCTCAAAAAAAGTTAACTCAATCAAATTAATATTCTTTATTTTTTTGAATGAAAAAATGACAAATTTTTTACCCTTAGTCGAACAATTTCATTCATTACAAGGTGAAGGCTATCACGCTGGAAAAAGTGCTTATTTTGTGAGATTAGCTGGTTGTAAAGTTGGATGTTCTTGGTGCGATACCAAGAATTCATGGGATGAAAAAGAATATCCCCTTATATCGATTGAAAAAATTATAGATCGCATAAAAATTGCTAGAGGTAAAGGGGCATCTTTTTGTGTAATTACAGGGGGAGAACCTTTACAACATAACTTGGATAATTTTTGCAAAGCCATAAAAAAAACAACGCTGGGAGAAGAACAAACCTCAATGAAGATTCAT
>CACMNZ010000001.1 GCA_902615165.1 uncultured Prochlorococcus sp. | reverse complement strand
TTGAGTTTTTTTTTTAAATTTTGCATCTATTATTCAAATATCAGTAATTTGAATAAATTATCTCAATATTTAACTAATCAATGATAAAGAAAAAGTGATTCATCTCAATAAAGGTAACCCATTTCCTTTAGGGAGTTCTCTAACCTCACAAGGGATTAATTTTTCCTTAGTAGCCACAAATGCAGAATATGTAGAAATCTTATTGTTTGAGAAAGAGGACTCTATTTCCCCAAAAAGCACATTCAAATTAGACCAGACTCATAATACAGGTCCATACTGGCATGCGGAAATAAAAAATCTAGATGAAGGTTGCATTTATGCTTTTAGAGTGAAACAAAAAAATAATGAGATTAATAACAACTACGAAAAAAAAGTATTACTTGATCCATGTTCAAGGGGTATTACCGGATGGAGAAGTTATAAAAGAGAAAATGCATTAAAAAATCAAGAAAATACTAATTCTTGTCTTAAAAGTGTTGTTTGCGATAGAAAATTATTTAATTTTAAGGATTATCCAAGACCCAAACATTCTTGGGAAGAAACAATTATTTATGAACTCCATATAAAAGCTTTCACTGAATCAACTGATAAAGATGAAAGTTGTTTTAGGAAATTTTTGAAAAAAATTCCTTATCTCAAAGAACTTGGTATTACAACAATTGAATTACTTCCAATTTTTTGTTTTGATCCTACTGATGCCCCAAATGGTCTAAAAAATTTTTGGGGATATAGCCCAATTAATTGGTTCACTCCGCATTTTGAATATCTTTCGAACGAATCTCCCGAAAAGAATAGAGAGGAATTTAGAAGATTTGTAGAGGAATGTCATAAAGCAGACATTGAAGTCATCTTAGATGTTGTATACAATCACACTTGCGAAGGTGATTCAAAAGGGCCAGCAATATCTTGGAAAGGTATAGATGAAAATCTTTATTACTTTATTGGAAAAGATAAAAATTATCAGGACGTCTCTGGTTGTGGGAATACTATTGCAGCAAACAGAGGATTAGTTAGAAAACTAATAATTGAATCATTAAAGTGTTGGGCGAGTGAATTAGGAGTTGATGGTTTTAGATTTGATTTGGGAATTGCCCTATCAAGAGGAGAAAATCTTTCACCGCTTGATAATCCTCCAATTTTTGAAGATATAGAATGTGAACCAGAACTTATCGATATCAAGTTCATAAGTGAGCCATGGGATTGTGGCGGTTTATATAAATTAGGTGATTTCCCATCAAAGAATACTTTCACTTGGAATGGTCATTTTAGAGATGACTTGAGGAGATTTTGGAAGGGGGATAAAGATACAGCTTGGAATATGAGCGATAAAATAAAAGGGTCGCCATCTATTTATAAAGAAGATAATATTTTTCCAAAGTCGATAAATTTTATTACTTCACATGATGGATTCACTCTAAAAGACTTAGTAACTTTCAATAGAAAACATAATTTTGCCAATAGAGAACAAAATAGAGATGGAGATAACCATAACAATTCTTGGAATCATGGTACTGAGGGACCAACTACGAACTTATTAATCAATGATTTAAGAAAAAGACAACAAAAAAATCTTGTTCTTAGTTTACTTATCTCTAAAGGTGTTCCAATGATACTTATGGGTGATGAAATAGGAAGATCACAAGGCGGGAACAACAATTCTTGGTGCCAAAATAATTCATTGGGCTGGATGAATTGGGAACATGGTCAACAAGATTTGGAATTATTAGAATATTTTAAATACGTTATAAAAATCCGAAAAAAACTAATAAACATTTTCAATCCATCATTCTTCCCTAATAATCAAGCCAATGAAAATATTCCAACATATCATTGGCATGGAACAAAGTTAGATAGCCCCGATTGGAGTAGTTGGTCTCACACAGTTGCCTTTAGCATTAACAAAGACATTACTAGTCCGCTGGTATGGATAGGGTTAAATGCATATTCAAAAAGTATCGATTTCCCCTTGCCGAAATGTAAATATAATTGGTTAAAAGTTATCGACACTAGCATGTCTCAGATTATTGAACCCTTAACTATTAATGAAAAATCTGTTTCTGTAAAGAGTAGAAGCTCTTTACTAATCATTTCAGAAGAAGTATTTGGGGCAAAAAATAATTTATTTTAAAAGCGGGCGGCGGGAATCGAACCCGCATCTTCAGCTTGGAAGGCTGAGGTTTTACCACTAAACCACGCCCGCATTAAGTAATAGAATTACCATTGCAATAATACATTATCAAACAATAAACAAAGTAAAAAGATTGGAAAATTCACACTCGAAAAAAAATATTTCTAGATCAACAACAAGATTAATGGTCTCTTATGGGCTAGGAGATGCAGGTACAGGTTTAGTCGCGACACAATTTGGTTTTTTTCTTTTCAAATTCTTTATTTCTGCTGGTTTACCAGTAATAATTGCAGGATCATTATTAATGTTAATAAAGATATGGGATGCAGTAAATGATCCGTTAATTGGATGGTTAAGTGATCGTACTAAATCAAGATGGGGGCCTAGAATCCCCTGGATGGTAGCAGCATCAGTCCCCCTTGGTTTCTCTTTAGCTGCGATATGGTGGACACCCACTGGTTCAGTGCTAACGAAGACTATTTACTATGCCATAATTTCTATAGTAGTAATGACTGCTTATACAAGTATTAATCTTCCTTTTGCAGCTCTCTCTACTGAAATTTCTGAAAAAACAGCAATAAGAACAAGACTAAACGCATCTAGATTTACTGGCTCAATAATCGCAGGACTAACTGGTTTAATAATTGCTGGAGTTGTATTAGGTTCCGAAGGATCAGCAAATAATGAATATTTTTTAATGGGTAAAATAAGCGGATGTGTTGCAGTTGCTGCAACATTAATTTCTTGTTGGGGATTAGCTCCATTCGCAAAAAAAGCAAGAAGGCCTTCAGGAAAAGTTGAAGCTATAACACTTCAATTCAAAAGGATCTTCAGAAATAAAAAATTTCTAAAAGTTATTACGCTCTATATTCTTCTCTGGTGCGCCCTACAATTAATGCAAACAGTAGCATTAATCTATGTCGAGGATGTACTGAACGTTCCTTCATATATTGCGAAGTGGATCCCGATACCTTTCCAAATTAGCGCTTTAGTGGGTTTACAAATATGGACTAGAGTATCAAATAAATTGAACAGGATTTCAGCGTTAAACTATGGAGGGATTATGTGGATTATTTCATGTACAGCAGCTTTATTTTTACCTTCACTATCAAAAATTTCAGGAGCTGGAGATAGTTTATTCCTAAATGCCAGCAACATATTTCTGTTCATTCTTTTAATTTTCATAATCTGTCTTATTGGCATTGGAGCTTCAACCGCTTTTCTTATCCCTTGGTCACTACTTCCTGATGCAATAGACGAAGACCCAGAGAAAGCAGCAGGATTATATACTGCTTGGATGGTTCTTATTCAGAAGATTGGGATCGCGTTTAGTGTTCAATTATTAGGCTTTTTATTGTATTTATCAGGCTATCAATCATGTTTTGTTAATAAAGATGGTCTAAATATTATTGAACAATGCTACTCAGCACAATTAACTATTAGATTATGTATTGGTTTTATACCCTCAATACTAGTAATAATTGGTCTTTTAATCATGAGAAAATGGGATCGAAAATTAATTACAAACTAATATAAAGATATGTATTACCTTAATTTTTTTAAAAGACTTTTAAGCAGCTTAATCATTGGTGGGCAAGCAATTAATTTTATCTTTAAGGGTAAAATTTCCAAAAATGATCTCTTTGACCAACTTATGGAGTCAGGTCCTGGCAGTTTATTAATTGTATTAATTACAGGAATTGCAGCAGGTACAGTTTTTAATATTCAAGTTGCATCGCAACTTACAAGCATGGGGGTCTCAAGTGAAATTGGAGGTTTATTGGCAGTAGGCATGGCGAGAGAAATGGCTCCTCTTCTTACTGCTACTTTAATGACTGGAAAGGTTGCGACTGCATATGCTGCTCAACTGGGCACTATGAAAGTCACAGAACAAATTGAGGCAATAACCATGTTAAGGACCGAACCAGTCCAATATTTAGTAGTCCCAAGGTTACTATCGATGGTAATAATGTCTCCAATACAGTGTATTTTGTTTTTATCTGTAGCTTTATGGAGCGGACAAATTTGGAGCACAATTTTTTATAAAGTTCCTCCAATAGTTTTTTGGACATCTGTAAGATCAGGTAATGTGAGTTTAACCAGTACAGACTTAACTTCAATGTTAATAAAATCTGTAGTGTTCGGATTACTTATTTCAATCATTGCTTGTGGATATGGACTTACAACCAAAGGAGGTCCAAAAGAAGTTGGAACAAGTACAACAGGTGCAGTTGTAATGACTCTCGTTACTGTATCTTTAATGGATGTATTACTAACACAAATTTTATTTGGCTGATCCTATGTTTAATTCTAAATCAAAAAAAGAGGAGCCAGTAATAATATCTCCTTCATTTCAGTTGCCAATCATTCTAATAGTTTTAAGTTTTATGCTTTTGTTTTTGAATATTGGTTCTTTGCCAACAATAGTTTTTGCTTCTTTTAGCTTTTTTTTATTACTTCAGTCATTCACCTTAAGAATAAAAATAACAAATGATGATTTTATCGTTTTACAATTAGGGAAAGAGATTAGAACTTTTCCATTCAAGAACTGGATATCATGGAAATTCTTTTTCCCTATACTCCCAGGTATTTTTTATTTTAGAGAAAAGTCCAGTCCTCATTTATTACCAATTTTATTTAATCCAAAGCAATTAAAAGATGAGCTAATGAAAAAAGTTGACTCCCTGGAAATTAAAAGTTCTTAAAATTCAAACTTTGCCTATTAATCAAAATTATTTAAATGACCAATACAGAAATTTCTGACAATACTCCTGAAAAGGAATTAATAATAGATAAGTCAATTTCAGATGATAAAACCAAACAAATTAATAAGAAAAATACAACGCAAAATAAAAAAATTACACCAAAAAACGACAAATCAACTAAATCTTTTGATGAAATTTCTAATGAAATTTTTAGAGATCTCGTTTCAAAAAAAGACTCTTTAGTTAAAGAAATAAAAGAGTTAGAAACCAAAAAAAATGAAATAGAAAAAGATATTGAGTCAAATTTTAAAGGACAGTCAGATAATATTGCTAAAAGAGTTAAAGGTTTTCAAGAGTACTTAACTGGTGCTTTGCAGAATCTTTCACAAAACGCAGAGAAACTTGAATTAGTTTCTCAACCAATAATCGTAAAGCCTTCTCCCCTAGATGAGAAAAAGCGAAACAATAGCCCAAATAATGTAGTTAATGTTCCTGCTCTTTCTGAAACATTTAAGCCAGATGAAGAGATTATAAAAAAATGCTTTTCAAGTTTCACAGAACAACCTGACTTTTATGCAGAACCTTGGAAATTAAGACGGAGTCTTGATTCATCAGATATAGAAATTATGGATGATTGGTTCTTTAACATGGGCGGAAGAGGTTCTCTTGAAAGTAGAGGATCTCGACAAAAAAATGCCTTGTTATCAGCAGGTTTAATATCTATTCTTGGCGAATTATATGGAGATCAATTTCAGACTCTTATCTTAGCTTCGCAGCCTGAACGATTAGGTGAATGGAGAAGAATTCTTCAAGATTCACTTGGTCTAACAAGGGATGACTTTGGACCTAATAGTGGGATTGTTCTTTTTGAAAGGCCTGAAGGTGTCATCGAAAGAGCCGATAGATTAGAAGCGAATGAAGAATTGCCATTTATTATCATTGATGCAGCAGAAACCTCTGTTGAAATTCCAATACTTCAATTCCCATTATGGATTGCATTTGCTGGTTCAGATAATGAAATTTACGATGATCTTGAACTAAACTAATCTTTATGAATATCTTAATAATTTTTGCAAGTTATCTTTTAGGATCACTTCCGACGGGTTTTTTAATTGGAAAATATCTCAAAAACATAGATCTAAGAACTATAGGTTCTGGATCTACAGGTGCCACAAATGTCTTAAGAAATGTTGGGAAATGGCCAGCACTTTTTGTATTTATCATTGATGTTGGGAAAGGCCTTATTGCAGTAAAAATTGCTCAATATTACACAGATCAAGGATTAATAGAAGTTATAGCAGGGATATCCGCTATCTCAGGACATATTTGGCCAATATGGCTTAGAGGTAAAGGAGGGAAAGCAGTTGCAACTGGACTAGGTATGTTTTTAGCTCTTTCTTGGAAAGTTGGACTCGCATCTCTTGGCATTTTTTTAATAGTCCTAACAAAAACTAAATTTGTTTCTTTATCAAGTATTTCAGCTGCAATCTTACTTCCTATTTTTATGTTTTTTTACCTAGGTAAATTTTTGCACTCATACTTTTTTATAAGTTTAATTGTTGCATTATTAGTAATCTGGAAACATAGAACAAATATAACAAGATTGCTTAAGGGAGAAGAATCCAAAATTAATCAGAATCAATAGATTTAAATATTTCTATTAAAGCTTTATTAGGATCTATAGCTTTTGAAATTGATCTACCAATAACCAACTTAGAAGCACCATTATCAATAGCTTCATAGGGAGTCATAATTCTATTTTGATCATCTTTATTGTCAATATTTAATCTGATCCCTGGTGTAATAAGTTCAAAATTATCCTTATAAATAGATCTCAACATTTTTACCTCCCAAGGGGAACAAACACATCCATCTAATCCAGCATCAAAAGACAACTTTGCAAGTCTCAAAACATTTTCTTCAATTGAATTATTTCTACCAAGATCAGTTTGAAAATCTTTAAGAGAAAAGCTTGTTAAAACAGTTATTCCTACAACCAATGGAGGTTTTACACTGACTGAGGTAGCTCCTTCTAAAGATGCTTTTTTCGAATCCTTAAGAGCTTTTAAACCTGCTGAAGCATGAATAGAAATTATATCGACCCCTAATTTTGAAACTTGGAAACATGCTGCACGCATGGTATTTGGAATATCATGAAATTTTAAGTCTAAAAAAATTTTTTTATTTAAACCTTTTAATATTTCAATAACTCTTGGACCTTCCCTAACAAAAAGTTCTAAACCAACTTTAACCCACTTAATATTAGGACATTTTTCCAAAAGTAATTTTGCTTGACTTACATCTAATCCATCAATTGCCAATATTATTTTATCTTCTGAATTAAATCTGTTATTCATCAATTTTCAGTTTTCAAACCTCTTAATTATTTTTTTTCCAATTTGCAAAATTTTTCCTTCCAAATCATTTTTTGAATTAAAAACTAAATCAGGATTTATTACTTTTTGACTATCAATTTTTACACCCCCACCTTTAATAGATCTTTTGGACTCGCTGCTAGATTTGAAAAGTTTTAGAGCACTTAATAAGTAGAAAAACTTTACTGGAAAAACAACTTCTTTTAAAGAAATCTCTGGAATTTCTCCAACTTTTTCTTTGTGTCCAAGGAATAATTTTTCGCAGTTTGATTGCGCATTTAATGCTTCTTCAGCCCCATGGAATAAAGTAGTAACTTCTAAAGCCATTCTTCTCTGTAATTCACGAGGATTTGAGTTTTCCAGAAAACTTAAATCTAATTCAGTAAGTAATCCAAAATAGGTAGGTATTATATTATCGGGTACTTTTTCTAATTTTGAATACATTGAAAGAGGATCTTCAGTTAAACTGACGGTGTTAAATTCAGATTTACTCATTTTCTTAACTCCATCTAAACCTGTCAAGATTGGTAACAGAACACCAAATTGAGGATCTTGTTTAAAATGCCTTTGAAGGTCTCTTCCTATTGCAATATTAAATTTCTGATCTGTGCCTCCAAGCTCAATATCTGATTGAACAACTACCGAATCGTAACCTTGTAATAGTGGATATAAGAATTCATGCAAAGAAATTGGAACTTGCGCAATGTACCTTTTATTAAATTCTTCCTTAGCTAGCATTTGACTAACTGTTGCACTCCCCATTAAGTCAATTATAGAATTAAGATTTAATCCTTTTAACCATTCACTGTTATATCTAATTTCTATTCTATCTTTTGCATCAAAATCTAAAATAGATTCATTGGCTGGCTTTCCCATCCCTAGTTGGGTTAAGTATGTTTTTGCATTATCCTTAACTTGTTTTTCCGATAACTGAACTCTTGTTTTATTTTTTCCGGTTGGATCTCCAATTTGAGCAGTAAAATCCCCAATAATTAAAACTGCAATATGTCCATTATCTTGGAATGCCCTAAGTTTTTTAAACAATATGCTATGCCCAAGATGAATATCGGTTCCAGTTGGATCAATGCCGAGTTTAACCCTTAATTTTTTATTATTTTTTTTCGCATGATCAATTATCTCCGAAAAGGTTTGATCTGTTCCCTTAATTGGAAAATATTCTTCTATTCCTCTTGACAGCCATGATGGCAATTTTAAATTATCTGTCATGACGCTTTAGCCTTTAACTTTAAGAAGTTTTATCAAGTTCATCCTTCATTCTTATTAAGGTTTTATTCATTTGATCAAACATTTGATCAGGAGTAATCCCAAATTGACTTAACTGTGTCCTTAATTGTTCTACTGTCATTTTTGCTTGAAAATCTTCAGACAATTCAAATCTCTTCATAAAAACCTTATAACGATCCATAAGAGATTCCATTTTTTTTATAAACATTTTTTTCCCTTCTCTGTCAAATTTTCCATAATCAGAGCCAAGTTTCATAAGTTCTTGGTAATCTGTAAAAAGCTTTTTAGCTTCTTCTTGAACGATGTCTGACTCAAAGAATCCCATTTCTATTTTTTTACTTCGCAGATTAAGGCTCAATTACAAGATAACAAGAATCTTTTAAATTGATTAGAAGATTAATAAATTTTAGTTTATAAATAATTCTTTGATTTATATTTTTTCAGAATTAAATTTAGTAAACATGTTTTATAAATATTGGAAAAATTTAACGTAAATAATATTTCAAACCAAAATAGACAATTTGAATTATTTGGTTCAAATGTAAATACATCAATAAATTTTCAACACTCAAATAGCCTAAGAATCAAAGGCGAAATCCTAACTGAATGGAGGGATAGAATATATAATCACCAATTCAAAATTTCAAAAGATACTCACAATGAAACTTTGCACCAAACAAGTCTTCCCATAAATACAATTTCCGATGAAAGAAAAATTGATCCGTTTTCCTTGCAGCCATTATCATTGAACTTTTGGAGAACCAATCAATATATACACAATGGGCCAGCAATGTATTTTGTAATTGACTCGATGGAGAGTTCTAAAATAATCCTTTATATAGGAGAAACAAATTCAGCAAATAAAAGATGGAAGGGAGAACATGACTGTAAAAATTACCTCATGAACTATAAAGAAGCTCTAGCTCATAACAAACTCTCAAGCCACCAAGATATTCGTTTCTTCTTAGATGTACCTAAAGAAGTAAAATTAAGACGTAAATTAGAACAGCAACTGATATATTTATGGTTACCACCTTTTAATAAAGAAACTCGAGATAGGTGGGCAACTACTTTCACAAACAATTAAAAGTTAATTAAAACCATTTTACAAATGCAATTTTCCACATTCCATGAAGATCTAGATAACTGGCAAGGTGCTTCATTAATTTTTGGAGTTTTAGAGGAAGAAATTGCAAGCCAACTTGAAAAAATAAAATTTGTTATTGACCCAAAATTATTACTAAAAAAAGTTACTCAAAAAAAGTTTAAAGGAGAAAAAGGAAAAACTTTAAGCTTTGAATTTTTAGATCAAAAATTAGAAACTTTATTCATAGTTGGTCTTGGCAAATCAAAAGACCTAAATAAAAGTGATATAGAAAACTCTATAGGAAATCTAGTTAGGAAAACTGTTGATAAAAATGAAAAAATGAGCATCTTGCTACCTTGGGAATTTATAAATTCACAACTAAAAATAAATCAATTAGCAGAGTCAGTCAGATTATCTGCCTATAAGGACAATAGATTTAATAAGAAAAAAGATGAAAAGAAAGTTCTTAAAGAAATAGAGTTTTTGAATTTGAAAAAATTTGAGAATATTAGCTTTGAAGAGACAGCACAAATATGTGAAGGTGTAGAACTAGCAAGAAGACTTGTAGCCGCCCCTCCAAATAGCCTTACTCCTCAGGAGATGTCTATACAAGCTTCTCAAATAGCTAAAGATCATGGTTTGGGAGTAAAAATTTTAGAGGCAAAAGATTGTGAAGATTTAGGGATGGGTGCATATTTAGCTGTAGCAAAAGGATCTGATCTAGATCCTAAATTTATACATCTTATTTTAAAGTCAGAGGGGCCTATAAAAGAAAAGATTGCGCTTGTTGGGAAAGGTTTAACCTTTGATTCTGGAGGATACAATCTGAAAGTGGGAGCCTCTCAAATTGAAATGATGAAATATGATATGGGCGGAAGCGCTGCAGTTTTAGGTGCAGCAAAAGCACTTGGGGCAATGAAACCAAAGGGATTAGAAATTCATTTTATTGTGGCATCTTGCGAAAACATGATAAATGGATCTGCAGTACATCCTGGGGATGTAGTTAAAGCATCTAATGGTAAGACAATTGAAATAAATAACACTGATGCAGAGGGTAGACTCACATTAGCTGATGCTTTAACTTACGCATCAAATTTAAAACCGGATTCAATAATAGATCTCGCCACTTTAACTGGAGCTATTGTTGTTGCATTAGGGAATGAAGTAGCTGGATTCTGGAGTAATAATGATGATCTAGCAAATGACCTAAAAGCTGCATCAGCCCAGTCTGGAGAAGAATTATGGCAAATGCCTTTACAAAAATCTTATAAAGAAGGGTTAAAGTCTCATATAGCTGACATGAAAAATACAGGTCCTAGAGCAGGTGGGTCAATAACTGCTGCTTTGTTTTTAGAGGAATTCTTTGATAAAGAGATTAAATGGGCTCATATTGATATTGCTGGGACTTGTTGGACTGATAAGAATAAGGGAATAAACCCATCAGGTGCAACCGGTTTTGGTGTTAAAACCCTTGTTCAATGGATTAAAAATAAATAACTATATTTAAAATCATTCAGTCCAAAGATTTATTGATCTAGCGTTATCCCCCCATAATTTATCCAATCTCTGATCTCTCCCACATGAGAATCTATAGAACTTATATTTTAATTCATTTCTCTCAGCAAAATCCTGATGATATTCTTCAGCCAACCAAAATTTACCTTTTGATTTTAGTTCTACAGATATTTTTTCTAATGGCACTCGCAATTCATTAGAGGCCGAAAGAATTGCATTTTTTGCATTACTTTCCTCCGTTTCATCTTTGAAAAAGATCACTGGCCTATAAGAATCTCCACGATCACAAAATTGACCCTTGCCGTCTAGAGGATCAATATTTCTAAAATAAAGCCTAAGAATCTCGGGTAAAGTTACCAATTGGGAATCATAGTCCACCAAAACCACTTCCTGATGTCCTTCATGATTTTCGTAGTTAGGATTTAGTAAATCTCCACCTGAATAACCACTTTGTACAAAATTTATCCCCATTAATGACTCTAAATCATGTTCTAAACACCAAAAACAACCTCCTGCAAGAATCAATTCCTCTGCAAAAGCGTTCACAGGGTTGATAAACATTGAAAGAGCAATTATTAAATGTAAAAAATATTTCATTTTTTTATTATAAAGTTCAAATAATAGAATTAATAATCTCTTTAGCAGCTCTCTGGACTACGCCCTCTTCTCCTAATTCTTTTTTTAAAAAAGCATAACCTTTTTTAATTTTTATTTTTTCTGACTTCCCCTCAAGAATCCTACAAGATTTATAGAAAATTTTCTTTTCATCAAACTCTCTTTGTACAAACTCAGGGATTATTAATTTATTAACTAACAAATTTACAGGGGAAATAAATTTTACTTTGAAATTGAGAATTTTTTTAGCAATAAAAGCAGTCACCCTACTAACTCTGTAACCAACAATCTGTGGAATTCCATATAAAGCTAATTCCATATTAACTGTCCCCGATTTACAAAGAGCAATTTTAGTGAGGGAATAAATATAGGGCTTTAAATTTGCACTATCTTTTTGAGAAATCACAAGTCCTTTAACTTGATATTTTCTAAAGGCTTTTTTGAATATTTCATCAAAAGCATCCCGACAGGAGGGAATATAAACCACCAAACTTGGATATTTTTGTTGTAGTTTTTTAGCCGATTTCATAAAAGTAGGTAATATATATCGCAATTCTTGAGGTCTTGATGCGGGCATTAAAAGTATGATGCTTTGATCTTGGCGAAGGTTTAAAATAGTTCTGGCATCTTTCTTTAGAGGAAGTTTTTTTGTTAAATCAATCATTGGATGTCCAACCCAAAAAACATTTCCGCCCCTCTTTTTATAAAATGCTGCTTCTTTCTTGAAAATTGCAAAAATCTTATCAGAAAACTTTATTAGATTTGTTGTAGTATTATTGCCAACTCTCCAAGCCCACTCTTGAGGAGCAATATAGTAAAAAATTGGGATTTTAGTCTTCGATCTTTTTAATTTAGTACCAATTTTTATATTGGGTCCCATATAGTCGATCAAAATTAAGCAATCAGGAGGATATTTTTTTAGTAATTTGTAGAACCTTTTTTGAATTCTTATTGTTGGAATAATAAGAGGTAAAGCCTCCCAAATTCCTATTGCACTAATTGATGTAGTATCTTGAAGAATTTTTACACCTTCTTTCTTCATCCTTTCTCCGCCTAATCCGCAAATTTCTAGATCTATAGATTTTTTTTTAGCTTCATCTAATAATGCTTTTGATAACAAACTTCCATGCAAATCTCCAGAGACTTCTCCAGTACTTATAAATATCTTTTTATTCATACATTCATAACAGGCATTGGTCCTCGTCTTTCTTTAGAAATTGACTCTTTTAAAAAACTACATAATCTTGAAGATGAAAGATCTAATTCTCCTGTCATTACCTTTTCTAATGAATTTGAAATCGCATCATTAGATTTAAAAAGTAGATTCCAAGTACTTTGAAGTATTTTTAAGTCAAAATCATTATTCTCTATTAAACCACTTCTCTTAATTCCAATCCTATTTAAACCTCTCAATCTTCCTGGATGTCCTTCAGCTAAACAAAAAGGAGGTACATCTCTATCTACTCTAGTCATCCCTCCAATCATTGCTAAATATCCAATATGTACAAATTGATGAATGCCTAAGCAACCTCCAATAATAGCTTTATCTTCAATCTTTACATGGCCTGCAACTTGAACACTATTTGATATAACTATCCTATTACCAAGTTCACAATTATGGCCGATGTGAGTGTAAGCCATTAACAAATTATTATTACCAATAATAGTTTTTTCTCCTTCATCAGTTGCTTTATTAATAGTTACACATTCTCTGAACGTATTATTATCTCCAATAATCACTTCAGTAGGGGCCCCTTTATATTTGAGGTCCTGGGGATCAAGACCTATAAAAACACTTGGGAAAACTCTATTGTTTATACCAATTTGAGTTCTTCCTGAAATAACAGCATTAGGTCCTATTTCGGTGCCTTTCCCGATAGTCACATCAGGACCGACAATAGCTCCTTGAGAGACAAGAACCCCATCATCTAATTCGGCACTGGGATCAACAAAAGCATTTGGGTGAACTTTTGCACCACTAAAGTTTGATTTTAATTCAGTATTTTTTTGATCCATATCCCTAATCAACTAATGAAAACATTAATTCTCCAGAACAAACCAAATTCCCATCAACATGCGCCTCACCTTTAACCTTTCCAAATCTTTGTCTTTTAATAGACAATAACTCACAAGCAATTATTAATTGATCTCCAGGCACAACTGGTTTTCTGAATTTTACATTATTGATTCCAGCAAAGACGAAAAGTCCTTTGGGAAGATCGGGCATTTGCGTTACAATTATTCCCCCAACTTGAGCCATTGATTCAACAATAAGAACACCAGGCATCAAGGGCCTCTCAGGAAAGTGTCCCTGAAATTGAGGCTCATTTATAGTAACATTTTTTACTGCAACAGCTCTCTCCCCAGGAATATTCTCTATGACTTTATCCACAAGGGCAAAAGGATATCTGTGAGGCAATAACCCTAATATATTCTCAGAGGAGAGTTGATTATTTTCACTGGATAATTTCTTTTCCAAAACAATTAAAGATAAAATTAATTTTTTAGCGATGAGGCAAAAAAAGCATTTAAAGAATGTGATCCTTTATAAACTAAAATTTGAGCCTTAGGTAACCCTACCAAAGCCAAGTCCCCAATTAGGTCTAAAATTTTATGTCTTATTGGTTCATTATCAAATCTTAATGGCGGATTAACCCATTTATCGCCATCACAAACAAGGGCATTTTCCAAACTTCCACCTTTTATCAATCCAAGTTCACTTAACTCTTGAAATTGATCCTTGAAACCAAACGTTCTTGCTGGAGCAATCATTTCTACAAAACTTTTTGGATTTAAATCAATCACAAAAGTTTGATTCCCAATTGCCTTATAGGGAAAACTTATAGTGGATATAATTGTAATTTTTTCAGAAGGAGTTGCGGCTATAACTGAGCTTTCTTTATTTAAAATTATTGATTTATTAATCTCTCGAATGAAATTATCTGGTCTAGGGGCCTTTTTTATCCCTACTTCTTCAAAATCTCTAACCCACTGGATTGCCGAGCCATCTAAAAGAGGAATCTCTTTACCCTCAACCTCAATATGTATGTAACTCAACCCACACCCTGCCAATGAAGACAATAAATGTTCTATTGTATACAAATTTCTCCCCCCTAATTTAACTGCAGTACAAAGCATCGTACTTCCAATTAAATCCTGATTTAACCTAAAAATCTCGTTAGGTTTTTCCTTAAAAGAGACATGATATCCTTCTTTTTCGTAAGGAGAAATAGTAACTCTTGTTTTTTCTCCACTGTGCAGGCCTATACCTTCTCTGGAGATAGTACCAGCTAGGGTATAACAAAAATCATAATTAGTAGGCCAAGAAAACACTTAAAACTTCCATCCAACTCCAAGTGTATATCTCCAATCTCCACTCAGGTCCTTACTTGCAACGTCTAATCTTAATGGACCAATTGGAGTTTTTACTCCAAGTCCTCCTCCAAGTGAATAACCAGAACCTGATTTTTGCAACAATTTACCAGGTTTTCCTGGGACATCCTTTTGAGAGCCTAAATCACTTCCTGCATCAACGAACAAAGCTCCTGATATCATTCTCCAAATAGGAAATCTATATTCTGCTGTGCCTTCAACAAAACTTTTACTTACAGCCAAATCGCAAGACCCCCATCCTCTAACAGATGATGTTCCCCCCATACAAAATGCTTCATAAGGAGGCAATTCACCAAGTATTGTTCCAGCCTTAAATTGAAACCCAATAGCTTGAGGACAGTCTTCACTCTTAGCATCGCTAGACTTACATTCCTTGGTTAAATTTATCAATCTTGTAGGTATAAAAAATGCATATGAAGCTCTCATTCTATTAAAAGTTGGAGAGTTTCTTCCCATCGAAACAAACTGCTCAGTCCCAAAACTTAATTTATCTCCTGAGGTAGGATTTATGGAATTGTTCAAATTATTTCTAGATGTACTTGCAATAAAACTTACCAACGTATTTTCTTGAGGGCATGAACCATCATTTGGGGTAAATCCAATACATATTATATCGCTTATATTTCCTGTAGTTGGTGTCATATCACCATATGGTTTCATATTGCCATCACCATCAATCATCTCTACTTTCTTAAAATTCATACCTGCAAGAACTCTCCATTTAGCGATCTTAAATGGATCTCCCCCATTGAGAGGTCTTGAAAAAGAAAAACCACCTCCTGTTTTTTCTAGAACTACTGAAGAGAATGAATCAGTACTTTCAGTTGTTGTATCATCTACAGCATAAATCCTTCCATTCTCACTACTTTTAAATTCTTGTGGATAATCTCTACTTAGAAAAACGTTTGTCCTAAAAGAAGTTTTATGTTTGTCTCCTTTAATCCAAGGATCAGTTAAAGAAAAATTATAGGTAGTTGAATATTCTCCAAAATTTAGATTGATATTTGTAGACCATGCTCTTCCTAATGCATTAGTTTCCTGCAAACCAATTGTGGCAAAGATACCTGAGCCATTGCTATAACCAAGACCACCAGTTAGTGATCCTGTTCTTTGCTCACTCAAATCTAAAAAAATTATTACTTGCCCAGGATTTGAATTATCTGGACCAAGAGAAACCTTCACATCATCAAATAATGATGTGGCATAGAGTCTACCTATATCAGCTTCTAAGATTTTTCTATTAAAAATGGTGCCAGGTTGAGTTTTTAACTCTCTTCTTATAACCCAATCTTTTGTTTTCCCTTTTCTAGGTTTTCCATCAATAACAAATTCGCCGTCAGCCCCAGAGAATCTAAACCTTACATCAGATATAACGCCCTCAGAAACTCTTAATTTTACTATTCCATTCTCAGATATTCTTTCAGGGCCACTAATTCTAGCTAAAGAATAACCCTCTTTTTCATAACGTTCTTTTATTATTTCTATTTTATTTTGTAATTCATTTAAGTTAATTGTTGTCCCATAATAATTCTTAAAAATATCATCTACATATTCATTAGGGATTATAGAGTTTTTGGGGTTAAGTTCAACTTTCCTCAAAATTGGATTAGGCACCACATTTACTATTAGCCTCACGCCTAGTGGACCGTCTTGAGGCTTTATTTTAACTCCTGAAAACCAACCACTAGCATATATTGCATTGAGGTCTTGATTTAAAATTCGATTATCAACAATACTTCCAGGCTTTATACTCATAGAATCATATGCAGCCAATTCAAGTTTTCTACCTTCAGGATGATTTTCCCAACCTTCGATAATTATTTCTGAGATAAGAACACTTTGTACATTTATGTCATTATTTTCCGCAAAAAGAAATTTCTTGTCTTTTTTAATATCAATCCCTTGAAATAAATCATTTTTAATATTCGGTATTTCTAAAGTTGTTATTGACTGATCAACATCATTTGGCAAAAACTTAGCAGCTAATTCCGAATTATTTGATACCAAAATTAAGGGGAAGCAGGCAACATTTGTGAAAACCTTTCCAAATTTTAAAAAATGTTTTTGCATAATATTTTTGATTAAGATAAATAAGTCATTTTTTTTATTTAATTGGATAGAAGAAAATTGTTTATTCTTTTATGAATTTCATTATAAGCTTCAATTAGACCACCTAAATCATTCCTAAATCTATCTTTATCTAGGCTTACAATTATATCATTTTTTTGGTTTAGATCCCATAATCTACAATTATCAGGACTTATTTCGTCCCCGAGAAGAATGTTATTTTCAGAATCATAACCAAATTCCAACTTGAAATCCACAAGTTTAAGTTGAATATTTTTAAAAAAACTTTTCAGGATTAAATTAATTCTTAACGTTAAATTAATTATTAACTCTAAATCATCCGAGCTTAATATACTCATTAATTCGATTCTATCTTTTGTAAGAAGGGGATCATTGAGTTCATCATTTTTAAGATAAATATCAATTAATGGTTTAGAAAGGTAGGTTCCAGGTTTGATAGTCGTTTGTTTACATAAAGAACCATAGGCAGTATTTCTTAAGACAATTTCTAAAGGAATTACTTTGATTTTTTTTGCAATCATTGTATTTTCATTTTCAAGTTCAATAAAATGAGTTGGAATATTCTTCTTAATGAGAATCTCAAAAATTCTTGCACTTATAAGGCAATTAAGTTTGCCTTTACCTTCAAATTTTTCTTTTTTCAGAGCATTAAAAGCTGTAGCATCATCTTTAAATACAATTTTTACTTTATCTAGGTCATCATGAGTAAATACTTTTTTTGCTTTCCCTTCATATATCAAATCATATTTATTTTTCATTAATTTAAAACCTCATTATGGTTACTAAAGTAATTTTTGTAATTATTATAATTATTAGAGTTCAACTTCAAATGATTTTATTTTAACTGATTATTCATTGAAACCTCATAACCATAAAAAAACAAATAAATGATAATTCATTCACAAAGTTCTAGAACTTATAATAGGTTAGAGAATATCTTAATAATTGGAAATGGCGGGAGAGAAAACTCTTTGGCATGGGCAATTCAAAAAAATGAATTAGTTAAAAAAGTTTATTTAATACCTGGCAACGCCGGTTCAGAAAGAATAAATAAATGTAAAAGAATTAAAATTGATATAAATAATAAAAATGAACTAGTAGAAAAGCTTGATTTCCTCAAGATAGATTTAACTGTAATCGGACCAGAAATACCTCTTGCAAAAGGATTAGCTGATTTTCTTCGCAAAAAACATTTTAAAGTATTTGGTCCTAATAAAGATGGAGCAAAATTAGAATACAGCAAATCTTGGGCGAAGGAATTTATGCAAGACGCAAATATTCCAACTGCAAACTTTTGGAAAGTCAATTCTTTAGAAGAGGCGAAAAAAATTATCAATTCATTATCAAATCCACCTGTAGTAAAAGCTGATGGTCTAGCGTCAGGTAAAGGTGTTTTTATTCCTAATTCAAAAGATGAATGTTTTAAAGCAGCAGAATCAATTTTCAATGGTAGATTTGGCAACAATGGTAATGTAGTTGTCCTAGAAGAAAAAATTGAAGGGCCAGAAGTTTCAGTTTTTGCTTTATGCGATGGAGAGAGATATACATTACTTCCAACCGCCCAAGATCATAAACGACTTAACGAGAGAGATAAAGGCCCAAATACAGGGGGTATGGGAGCTTATTCTCCTGCCCCATTACTAACAGAAGATTACCTTCATAGAATTATTAAAGAGATCATTGAACCTACAATCAATGAACTAAAAAATAGGAATATTGACTATAGAGGAGTGATTTATTTTGGGTTAATGATCACAAAATCTGGGCCTAAAGTTATAGAATATAATTGCAGATTTGGTGATCCAGAATGCCAAACAATAATGCCCTTAATGGATCAAAATTTTGTATTTCTTTTAGAAAAATGCTCAATGGGTAATTTAATCGGGGATGAAAAAATTAATACTTCAGATAAAGTTAGTGGTTGTGTAATAGCGACCTCCAATGGTTATCCTCACTCATATAAAACTGGCTTTCCAATAAAAATAGGTAAAATCGACTTAAATGATTGTCAAATTTTCGACTCAGGCACTTCTTTAAGTGATAATGGAAAATTATTAACAGATGGAGGAAGAGTCTTAAGTATTGTCTGTCAAGGTAAAGATTTCGATATGGTTTTTGAAAAAGCATACAAAAATTTAAAAGAAATTCATTTTGAAGGTATTTTTTTTAGAAATGACATAGGTCATCAAGTCAGAAAAAACTTGTCTAAGGAGAATTAAGCTTATGGTGGATAGCAATAATCAAGAAAGTAGAAAATATAACATTAATGATAATGAAGATATAAATAGTAACTATTTGATTAATGGACTCCTTGCATGGTGGAGCAGGTTTAGTTTAAGAACAAAGTTATTAGCTATTGCAACTCTTGTTGTAAGCCTCTTAATGACAGGAATAACTTTTTTTGCATTAAATAGTATTCAAAGAGATGCAGGGATGAATGATACCAGATATGCTCGAGATCTTGGCTTATTGTTATCTGGGAATGTTACAGAATTAGTCGCTAATAACCAAAAAAAAGAAATTTCAAACGTAGCTGAAAAGTTTTGGAGATCTAGTAGAAACCTGCGTTATATATTCTTTACTGATGCTGAAGATATTGTTCAACTTGGGATACCGATAAGTGCAACACCGACAAGCTCAGACAGTCAGTTTCAGCTCACTAGAAGATTAAAATTGCCCTCAGAATTAAAGAAGAGGCCACAATTCCCTTTGGTTAGGCAGCATGCGACACCTCAAGGTCAAGTAACAGATGTATTTGTTCCTATGTTGTGGAAAGGCAAATATCTTGGAACTTTAGCTTTGGGAGTCACACCTAATAAAAAAGCACTAGCCAGTGCTGCCTTAACTAGAGAAGTAACCATTGCAGTTTTTATCTCTATTTGGGTTTTAGTAATACTTGGAGCTGTTTTCAATGCACTAACAATTACAAGACCCGTCAGAGAGTTAGTAAGAGGTGTTAGAGAAATTTCCAGAGGAAATTTTAAGTCCAGAATTTCTTTACCTATGACAGGTGATCTAGGAGAACTTTTAAATGGATTTAATCGAATGGCCACCCAGTTAGAAAATTATGACGAAGCTAATATAGAAGAACTAAAAGCTGAACAAATCAAACAGCAATCCCTCATAGCTACAATGGCTGATGGTGCAATATTATTGGACTCACAAGGCAAGATTGTACTTACAAATCCAACAGCAAAGAGATTATTTCGTTGGGAGGGTAGATTCTTAGAGGGTAAACATTTTTTAAATGAAATCCCCGAAATTTTATCTAACGACTTACATACAAATATAGAATCTATCCTAAACAGAGAAAAGGAAAAGGACGATTTAAGATTCAGTTTAGGAGAACCAGCAAGAACCTTAAGAATTGTCTTGCAATCAGTTTTAGATACAAATAAAGTTGAATTAAAAGGAATTGCCGTAACAATTCAAGATTTAACTAGAGAAGTTGAACTGAATGCAGCTCAAAATAGATTTATAAGTAATGTTTCGCACGAATTAAGGACTCCACTTTTTAATATCAAAAGTTACGTAGAGACTTTACATGATTTAAAAGATCAGCTTTCAGATGAAGAACAAATAGAATTTTTAGGAATTGCAAATTCGGAGACTGATAGGTTAACAAGACTTGTAAATGATGTATTAGATTTATCAAGATTGGAGTCTGGGAAAATTGTTCAGCTAGAGCAAATGGACATAAAACCAGCGATAGAGCAGACTCTTAGAAATTATAGACTTAATGCTACAGAAAAAAATGTTTCATTAGCTCATGATATAGAGGAAACTATTCCTCCAATTCTTGGAAATTTTGATTTGCTTTTACAGGTTTTTGATAATTTGCTGGGTAATGGATTGAAATTTAGTCCAAAAAACAGCTCCCTAATTATAAGAGCTTATACTTGGCCAGATTCCTGTCCTGCTTTGCCTCCAAGTATTAAAAATGATGCAGCCCCTCAATGTGAATTAGTTTCACCACTACCAAAAGTAAGAATTGAGATTGCTGATACTGGCTCAGGAATATCTCAAGCTGATCAAGAAAAGATATTTGATCGTTTTTATAGAGTAGAGAATTCTGTTCATACTGAGCAAGGTACCGGTTTAGGTTTATCTATAGTGCGGGGAATAATTGAAAAACATGGTGGAGAGATTCGTATGGCTAGTGAATTAGGAGTAGGAACAACTTTCTGGTTTGATTTAGCTCTAGCACAATCTGATAAAGATGAATTATTGACAAAATCTATTAATAATTCAGATTCTTTTTCAAGTTCTGAAATTAAACAAATTATCTAATTATTATCTAATCCTTTAAAAACATTTTGAACATTTTGATCAGGTACAACTCTGTGAGGGGCACCACTAAATATTTGTTCAAAATTAGAAAAAGAATCTTTTATTTCTGGGCCACTATTTGTAATGATAAATTCTCTTATACGTTTATCATGCCAGGATCCACGCATTTTAAAAACATTCAAAGCTCGTGCCATCTCTCCTTTTATTTCTACATATTGAAGCAACAATATAGTATCTGTAATAGTTGAGATATGAGAATCAGTTATAGAATGGCTTCCCATAAATTCTTCAGCAGTATTAGTAAAAAAGCCTGCTATCTCCTCTTGTTTTGTATAACCGGTTACAGCAATTACAAACTGTCTGAATGCATTCAAACTTACACCTCTGGCTAATGCAGAAAGAGAATCAATTGCCATTCTTTTTGGTTTAAATTGATTAATTTGCGTTTTAATAATTTGCAAGTGATCTTCTAAACCAGTTGATTCAGGATATGCGCAAATAATTTTTAATAAACCATCACTCTCCATTTTTTCAAAATCTATTCCCCAGCTAGTCGCATTCCTTAGCAATTGAGCCCTAGATTCTTCATATGCAAAAAGTATTGCTCTTTCATTATTGTTGTAAGCATCTTCAACAAATTTTGATACGAGCATTGTTTTGCCTGTACCCGTAGCTCCAGTGGCGAGAATGATGGAATCTTGAAAATATCCACCACCACACATATCATCAAGATCTATAACTCCGGAGCTAATCCTAATATTTGATGATCTCTGCGTTAATCTCATAGCTCCTAGGGCAAACACACTTATTCCATCAATTCCCATAGTGAATGGATATTCACCTTTCATATGGACAGTACCTCTTAACTTCAAAACTTCTAGAGTTCTTCTCCTCTTCTCTGACTCAAGAACATTTCTTAATAAAACAACATTATCAGATACGAATTCTTCTACACCATATCTAGCAATTGGTCCGTAATCATCAACTCTTTCTGTAGTCATAACTGTTGTCACACCTATTTCTTTTAATCTTGCTATCAATCTAAATATTTCCCTTCTAACAACGTAAATAGCATCATACTGTTGAAAGACAGCAGTGATTGAATCTATTGCAACTCTTTTAGCTTTATATTTTCTAATTGCATAACTAATTCTCTCAATAAGACCAGACAAGTCAAAGTTACCAGCCACATCCTGACCATCTGGATCAGGAGATGCATCCAAAATAAAAAGTTTATTTTGATCAATTAATTCTTGTAAATCCCAACCAAAACTTGCGGCATTTCTAATAATATCTAAAGGTGATTCCTCAAATGTTACAAAGATTCCAGGCTCATCAAAATTACAAATCCCATGGTGTAGGTATTGCAGAGAAAAAACAGTTTTACCAGTTCCTGAAGTACCACTAACGAGTGTACTTCGAGATACAGGCAAACCACCCCTACAGACATCATCAAAACCTTCTATACCAGTTGGTAATTTTTGGACTTGCATTTTATTTGATTTGCCAAATTTCTTATCATTCATAAGTTTGTGCTAATTAAAAAAAAATAAATTTTGAATTTAATTCTAATTTTAAAAGTTTTATATATTATTTATCTCCACTATATTCAGTTTCAGTTAATTCATCAAAAAGTAGATCTAAACCAATTAAAACTTTCTCTCTATCTGAAAGATCACCTATTATTTTTCTCACTGGTGGCGGTAAAATTTTAGCTAATGTTGGAGTGGCTAAAATTTTATCCTCTTCTGCAAGTTGTGGTTGCTTAAGTACATCGATAACCTTCAAAGCATAAACTCCTTTGAATTCATTATCTAAAATTTCTCTTAAGGTATTTAAAGCTCTCATCGAATTAGGAGTATTTCCAGCAACATAGAGTTTTAAAATATATGTTTTCCTTGCTGCCATTGTTGTAGTTCCTGAATAGATATAAAAGATTTAAAACAACCCTTGACTTATTACACTACAAAATAAGAAAATAAACAAACTATTATGATTGCTTATTGGGCTTAATCAAATTATTAATTTGAGCCTAATAGCGTCTTTAAGATATGACAAATTCTAAAAACTCCTCAAACAATTCTTCTGAAAGTAATGAATTGTATGCAATAGCAGAAACTTCAGGTCAACAGTTTTGGTTTGAAGTTAACAGATACTATGACATAGACAGGATAAATGCAAATGAGAAGGATAAGATAACACTAGAAAAAGTTCTACTTTTAAAAGACAAAGATTCTATTACTGTTGGAAAACCTTACATTAAGGATGCAAAAATTGAATTAGAGGTAGTCTCCCATAAAAGAGATAAGAAAATTCTTGTATACAAAATGCGTCCGAAAAAAAAGACAAGAAGAAAAATGGGACATAGACAAGAACTTACAAGAGTTATGGTAAAATCTATATCAATAGGTAAAAGCGCTCCTAAGTCTTCTTCAAAAAAAGAAACTGTCAAAAAGGAAACTAAACCAAAATCTGAAAAATCTACAAATTAATCATTTCTAATGGCACATAAAAAAGGAACAGGTTCTACTAGAAACGGTAGAGATTCAAATTCCAAAAGACTGGGTGTAAAAGCTTATGGGGGAGAAAAAGTAACTGCCGGATCAATTTTAATTCGTCAAAGGGGTACATCATTTTTGCCTGGCAACAATGTTGGTAAAGGTAAAGATGACACGCTTTTTGCACTAAAAGAAGGCACCGTAAGTTTCGAAAGCATTAAAAGAAATTTAAGAAATAGAAAAAGAGTTAATGTAGTTATCTAATTTTCTTATAAGCTCTTGTAGTTATAAGAATAGGATGAAATACTTCTAAAAAATTTGATTGCAAAGTCTCAAAAAACTTTTCAACAATTTGAATGTCGTCGATATGAAACGGATATTCATTTTTTTCTCCTTTAAAAAAATACCAATTAAATAAAGCAATAGAATTAGGATCCATAAACTCATTGAAAATCTCAATTTGAGAAGCTGGATCAGCAAGATGTTCCAAAACATCTAGGCAAACTATCGTATCAAATTTAGATATTTGTGTGTCTTTAATTGTCTTGCAAAAAGTAAGTTTTTTTTCGACTTTTAATTCCTTAGCCCTGTATTCAACAAAGTTTCTATTTGTCTCATTAATATCTACAAAAAAAACATGCTCAACTTTTGAAGACATAGCGTTAGCTAGAGCATGCGTTCCAATACCTCCTCCAAAATCTAAAACTAAATCTCTAGAAAATCTCTGCTGAAGTTTTAAAGTATCAGCGATGTAGTCCTTGCTTGTGATGTGCCAAGCAGCTAACTCTGCTACATGCCTATCTCCAACTATTTCAGTATAAAAATCTGAAACATCATTCAAAGCATCTCCAGGATGTGAATTTGCTAAATTCATCTTTGCATGTGCAAGGAATCCATCTAAATCACATTCTCTAATAGATAAGTATTCCATTAAATGTGATTTCAAATTAAAAGCATTGTCTAAAAACTCTTTTAAAATAAAATTATTGTTTTTCAATTTCTTTCTCTAATTTCCAATATCAAAATCATAGGATGGTTATAAATCTTTCTCAAAGTATTCTTAATATTAAAAATGGAAACTAAAGATGGATTCTTAGTAATTAATAAAGATAAAGGATGTACTTCACATGATTGTGTTAAACAAATAAGGAAGTTACTTAATACGAAAAAGGTCGGTCACACAGGAACTCTTGACCCAGAAGTTATAGGAATATTACCAATCGCGATAGGCAGTGCAACAAGATTTATTCAATATCTCCCTCAGGGTAAAACTTACATAGGACAAATTAAATTAGGGATAAGAACTAACACTGATGATATTCACGGAGAAATAATTAATCAAAGAAGTTGGCCTAAAATCAGTGATGAAAAATTAGATCAATACTTAAATAGATTTAGAGGAATTATTAAACAAATTCCGCCGAAAGTATCTAGTGTGCACGTTAATGGTGAGAGAGCTTATAAGAAATCTTTCAGGAATGAAGTTTTTGAATTAGCACCAAGAGAAGTAAAAATAGACGAACTTACTTTAATGAAATGGGACCAAATAAATGGAATCATAGAAATAAAAATCAAATGTTCAGCTGGCACATACATAAGAGCAATTGCAAGAGATTTAGGAGAAATTCTTAATTCCGAGGGTTGCCTTCTACAACTAAAAAGAATTTCAGCTTGTGGATTTGATGAACAAAACTCGATAAAAATATCTGATATCGAAAAAGATAAAAAAAACTCGAAAAATTTTATTATTCCAACAATTTCTGCTCTTAATCACATTTCATCATTTATCCTAACTACCGAAGAACAAATCAATTTTTGGCAAACAGGAAGAGCAATTAGAGTTGATATTAATTACTTCCAGGAAAAAAAATCTTTTGACTACAAAAAACCCATAAAAGTAATAGATAAAAAACAAATACTGCTTGGGATTGGCTTCTTAAATAAAGATTTATCTAATATAAATCCAAAATTAGTTCTCAATGCTAAATAACTTCTATAGGTAATCTTTTCTAAAAGGTTTAATCTGCACACCCTTATAAAAATGCCTTAATATTCTTTCAGCTTTTTGGCCTCTAGACGCCAGATATTTAGCCCCCCACTGACTCATTCCTACTCCATGACCTGATCCTTGTCCAAAAATTATCAACCCTTTCTTTTGAGGAGTATTGTTTTTTAATTCTTCCTCAAAAAATTTAAATCTGATAAAATTACTGTTCAGGCCTAATCTTTTTCTAAAATCCACCCCAGACATTTGGTCAGAACTATAAGCCCCAATAAGTTTTAAATTTTTTACCCTCCCTGTACTAGTAATATCTAGAATCTCTATATTTTTTAAACCTCCAATCTTTGGAAATAAATTTATTAATTCATTACTCGAAATTTTTTTTTGCCATCTAAATTTAGGATTATTTTTATCAAAATCTTTCACACTTGATAAATATGGATATTTATTCTTCCATACATCTTGACTATTTTCTGTCATTCCACCTGAGCTGCTATGAAACAAAGCATTAATTAATTTATTTTTATACGTTAAGACCAAAGATCTTGTACTTTTAACGGCTCTGATAGTTTTATAAGTTCTTGATTCCAAGCCATTATAGACTTGATTTTTCTGGGTTGAATCTATATCAAATAAATTATTTCCCTTTTGCTTTAAAGCATAAGTTCTTGAGGCAATTGCTTGTGCCTTTAATGCTTCAATAGGCCATTTTGTTGGCATTTCTGAACCCACTACGCTATTAAGGTATTTTTCTATTCCTAAAACATTTACTACCAATATTTCGGAGTCAAGTACAAAGAGATTAAGCTTACCAGCAAATCTCTTCTGACCTACCCAAATACCTCTTCCATCGGAAGAACTCACTTGAAATTTTTGATTACTTTTTAAGTCATATTTTTTTTGTTTGTTCTTATCAAAATACAAAATCTTTCTATTTTTCTCATTTTTCAAAGTTAGACCTTTTATTCTTTTGCTTGAAAAAAATTTACCCTCTATGGTTAAAGGAATTGATCTATCTGATCTGATCCTTAAATTGTTATTTTTTGATATCAAAACTCTAATGATTGGTTCTCTCGAAGCAAAAACACTTTCACTCTGAAAAACACAAATAAATAAAAGAGTAATCAGGCAACATTTACTATAGTTATTTTTAAATTTAAGTATCACTTTGTTTAAAAATAAATGCTTAATTTGCCTAAGTTTGACTAAAAGTCTAAATTTAATCCAGATATAACAATAAAAATATCATAAATAAGTGAATATCACCTTCTTAGGAACAAGCTCAGGTGTCCCATCCTTAACGAGAAATGTTTCTTCCCTAGCACTTAAATTATCACAGTCATCAGAAGTTTGGCTTTTTGATTGCGGAGAAGGAACGCAACATCAAATAATGAAAAGCAATATTAAATCTTCACAAATCAAGAAAATATTTATTTCTCATATGCATGGTGATCATATTTATGGTTTGCCTGGACTTTTAGCTACCTTAGGTTTATCAGGAAATAGTGAGGGTATTCAAATTTATGGTCCTTCAGGATTGAGAAGTTTTATAAATTCAGCACTTAAAAGTAGTTTTTGCAAATTGTCTTTCCCATTAAATTTTGTGGAAGTTGAAAATTTTGCATCAGAAAATAAAATCCTATTTGAAAACAACAAAATAAAAGTAAATTGTGCCTGCCTGAAACATAAGATACCTGCTTATGGTTATAGGGTGAGTGAAAAAGATAAACCAGGTATATTTGATATCAAAAAAGCAAAGTCTCTAAAAATAGAACCTGGACCAATTTATTCAGAACTGCAACAAGGTAAAAAAGTCGTATTAGCGGATGGTAGGACATTCTATGGGAAAGAATTCTGTGGACCTCCTAGAAAAGGTGAAAGTTTTGTTTATTGTACAGATACAGTGTTTAGCGAATCAGCTGTTTCACTATCAAAAAATGCTGATTTACTAGTACATGAATCGACTTTTTCAGAGGAGGATGAAAGTATGGCCTACGAAAAATTACATTCCACAACAATTATGGCTGCAAAAACAGCATTATTATCTAACACAAAAAAATTGATTATTACTCATCTAAGTCCAAGATACACCAATAAAAATGCAATCACGCCAAGCGATTTGCTTAAAGAGGCTCAAAAAGTCTTTCCGAATACTGAACTTGCAAAAGATTTTCTAACGGCAGAAATAAAATAAACTGCAACAGTTCGTGAGAAGAAGGGTCGCAAATGACCAACCCATGGAATAATAGTCATAGGTTTTCTATATTGATGTTGATCGAAATGGTTTCTATGTTTTCATCACTACATAAGTCTTTAAAAAGACTATTTATTTTTCTTCCTTTAATTATTGGTTTACTCATTAATCCAATCTCTGCAAATGCGCTTTATCCTAGTGATCCTTCATCAGTTGACGTACTAAAAGATGATCTTCACGGTGCCGACCTGCATAATACTGAATATGTTAAATATGATTTATCTAATCAAGATTTAGGAGAAGCTAATCTTCAAGGCGCATATATGAGTGTAACAACTGCAAAAAACTCTAGTTTTAAAGGAGCCAATATGAAGGACCTTATTGCATATGCAACACGCTTTGATAATGCCGATTTTACAGATGCGAATCTTACTAATGGTGAGCTAATGAAAAGTGTTTTTGATGGTGCAATTATTGATGGAGCAGACTTTACTGACGCAAACCTTGATTTAAAGACAAGAAAATCACTTTGCGAGAGAGCAACAGGTACTAATTCACAGACAGGAGTAAATACAGCCGATAGCCTAGAATGTTCTGGCCTAAAAGGTTACACACCTCCTAAACCAAAAGCCTAATATTAAACCTAATTAACTTCAGATGGGTAGATATTGCCAGGCTCTTTTGAGCCTGGCTTTTTGCTGTACCACCATTCTTGTATATCAGAAGAAAATTTCTTTGAAAAAAGAGTTATAACTGTTTCAACAGGTTTTGATCCAGGCTCCAAAATCTGAACTGAGTAAGATGGACATTTTCTTGAAGCCATATCCGCAACGAACCTAGACCCTATTCTTCTCCAACTAGGCTCCTTACTTCTCCAAGCAAGCCTTGAGCAGGGCCAAGGTAACTCTTCCCTATCATATAGTCTGCAACATGGTCCAATTACCTTATAACTGTACTGTCCTCCATAACTTGATTGAACACTGCCAGTCTTAAAAAATTCAAATTTATCCATTTACAAAAAAAGCCACCTTCATAGAGGGTGGCAGAGAAATAATCAATAATCAACTTAGAAAAGTTAAATTTTTATAATTAGTACAATTCTTCTTCAGCATGTGTTGTAATTGTTACATCAGATGTTGGATAAGCAACACAAGTAAGAACAAAACCGGCTTCTAGTTGGTCGTCATCCAAGAAACTTTGATCTGACTGATCAACACTACCTGAAGTAACTTTTCCAGCACATGTTGAACATGCTCCGGCTCTGCAGGAATAAGGAAGGTCGATACCTTGTTCTTCAGCCGCATCGAGGATGTATTGGTCATCAGGTACTTCAATAGTTGAATTGAGACCTTCACCTTCGCTGATGAGAGTAACTTTGTAAGAAGCCATTTAAAATAAAAAATTGTTGGTAATTAATACCTATCAAATACATTTTTAACATCGATTAGGTCGATATGTGAGATTTTGAAGTAAAAAATGACACAATAAAATGTATGAAAGAGTATCTATAAGAAAAACTTATACTTAGGTTGGATCACTGGTCTTTTGAGCAGAAATGCATGCCCAATCTTTTCTAGTTGATACATCTATTAATTTCAAGTCATTCTGGATTAATATTTTTATAATTTCATCTTTTTGGGAATTCAAAATTCCACTGAAAATGACTTCCCCATTATTACTCAAGCACTTATAAATATTTGGAATCATTTCTTTTATTACTTCAGCAAGAATATTGCATAAAACAACATCAAATTGATTGAGTTGATTTTTTAAAATTACTTCATTAAAAGATCCCAAATATGTATTTAAGTTTTTTAAATTACCGAAATTTAATTGAAAATTGGAGTTAGTTGAATTTATTGCTAAATAATCATTATCCACTGCAAAAACCCCTTTAGCACCGAGCAATCTTGCAGCCACACTCAAAATTCCGCTACCACTCCCAATATCTAAGACCTTTTTATCAGAAAATACAATATTCTCCATTTTTTCCAGGCAAAGATAAGTTGAAGGATGGCTTCCTGTACCAAAGGCGGCTCCAGGATCAATTTTTATGATTTGTTTTTCTTTAAATTTTTTATTTAGATTTATCCAACAAGGCAATATTAAAAAATTATTTCCTACTAATTCAGGCGCCCAATATTTCTTCCAACTTGTCAACCAATCCTCCTCTTTAACTATACTCCATTCAAAATATTGATTCTTAGGAGCATTAATGTTTAGAAGTTTGCTAATTATTTTTTCAAAACCATTTCTAGAGCTCTCACTCCAATCATCAATTGGAAGCCATATATTCACCTCTTTTTTATTTTCATTTTTAGTTAAATATTCAAATGAAAAACTAAATATTCCCAGCTCATTTAATTTCCAAATAATAATTTCTTCAGAATCACTTTCTATCTGAAAAGTTAGTTTATACCAATCTTTAGTTTCCATTTACTAGGTCAAGCCACTTCATAGAGTAACTGGATTAGCATTGGTAATCCCTTCTACTTCAATAATGGTATCAAGCAACTTATTAGGTATTGGATCATCAATACTTAGAACCATAACAGCTTCCCCTCTAACAATTTTGCGCCCAACTTGCATTGAGGCAATATTTACATTGTTGCTACCTAATAAAGACCCCAGCTTGCCAATAATGCCTGGCATATCTCTGTGCCTAGTAACCAACATATATCTGCTTGGGGATACATTAACTGGGTATTGATCAATACTAATAATTCTTAATTCCCCATCAGCAAAAATGCTCCCCGCTACGCTATGGTCGCCATTATCTCCATAAGTGGTTAACTGAAGCGATCCACTAGCAAATTCAGGTCTTGCCTCATCTTTATTCTCGACTACTGAAATACCTCTTGAATCTGCTTCTATCGAAGCATTCACATAATTAATCCTATCTCCCAAAGCTTTACTTAGAAGGCCTTTTAGACTAGCTATTATTAATGGCTGAGATGGATGTTGGACAAATTCACCTTGAAGCTTAACTTCTAATTTCTGTATCTGCCCACCTGAAAGCTGGCTTATAAGAAGACCCATTGTTTCAGCTAACTGCAAATGAGGTTTCAGACTATCCATAATATCAGGGCTCAACCCTGGAATATTTACTGCAGTTCTAGCAGATAAACCAAGCAAGACATCCCTTATTTGCTCTGCAACATCAACAGCCACATTTTCTTGTGCTTCCCGAGTAGATGCTCCTAAGTGTGGAGTAAGAATAAGATTCTTTTCAACTTTCAAAAGTGGCGAATTAGATTCCAAAGGTTCTTTAGAAAAGACATCTATTGCAGCACCTGCAATCAATGATTTATTTAAAGCTTCTGCTAATGCCTCTTCGTCAATCAAACCTCCTCGAGCACAATTAATTAATTTTGCGCTACTTTTCATACTTTTAAGCACCTCCATATTTACTAAATTCTCTGTCTCTGGTGTACGAGGTAAATGCAAAGTTACATAATCGGATTGTTGGAATAAATCTTCTAGATCAGAAAGTTTAACTTGGATTTGTTGAGCTCTTTCAGTTGAAACAAAGGGATCATATCCGCAAACTTCCATTCCTAATGCATTTGCAACTTTTGCTACATGAGCACCAATTTTCCCTAAACCTACTACACCTAATTTTTTCTTATACAGCTCATTCCCAACAAATTTCTTTCTCTCCCATTTACCTAACAAAGTACTACTATTAGCAATTGGAATATGTCTAGATAAGGCCAACATCATAGCTATAGTATGTTCAGCCGCAGCTATTGTGTTACCCCCTGGAGAATTAACAACAAGAACACCTTTTTGAGTAGCAGCCTTGACATCTACATTATCGACTCCAACTCCTGCTCTCCCAATGATTCTCAGCTTACTTGAAGAGTTAATAATTTCTTCAGTTACTTGAGTACCAGAGCGAATCATTAAAGCATCATAATCTTTAATAATGGAAGCTAACTCAGAGTCTGAGATTCCTATCTTCTGATCAACTTGAGCAACTTGTGAAAGAATATCGATTCCTGTTTGATCAATTGGATCTGTAATGAGAACTTTTGTCATTTAAGATTGGTTCTTTAATCTTTTACTTTAACTTAATCTATAGTGTATGTATCTTATTTTATTAATTTGAATAACACACAAACATTTGAGGATTGAAATTTGACTAAAAGTATTGTGATATTTGAAGACATTAATAAATGTATCCAACTATTTGATGTTTTAAACGAAAAATCAGTAATGCTCTCTGAAGCTATTTTGATCCCACCAATAAGTGAGAAAATATCATCAGACGAGACAGAATTGCTAAATGCGAAAGCAAATATCTTATTCAAATCTCAAAATTTTGAAGATATAAGAATCTTAAATCCTAAACTTGATAGGAAGATCAGGCAAAAAAATATGAGTAGATGGCTAATGCCGTTTGGGTTTATGGCTGGAATAGCTTTTTCTAATATGACAAATTTATCTACCTTCAGCTTTCTTGGTTTAAATAACATCGGGGAATCATTAATTGGAGGTCTTTTAGGAATGGGTTCAGGATATTTAGGAAGCATTGTTTCTTCTGCAAGTATCAACATTAATAGAAATAAAGAGTTAAGATCAATCATTAATTTTAATAAAGAGGGTAAATGGCTTGTTCTACTTGAAAATCAGATTGGGTCCGAATTACCTTGGGCTTTAATAAAACAATCAGAAGCAAAAGATATAATTTTTTTAGAAGGCTAAATGATTGACTTAAAAGAAATCTTAATAAATTCAAACTACAAAAAAGAAACTGAGGAATTAATAAATATTGCTAACTTAGCTTACAAACACTGGGAAACTTATTGGACTGGGTTCAATTCAACTTATGTTTGCGAAGAGATTTTAAAAGATTTTGAAAATTTAAATGATTTCAAATTTTTTATTTATGGAGGATTCTCCTCTTCTCAAAGATCTAGGATAGCTTGCTTTAGAGGGGATAATATTCCTGAGGAGGATGCGCTGAAAAGTAATTTTCCAGCTCAAGGAATAAAAATTAATGGAAATTTTTTATTTGATAATGCTACACAAGACGACTTTAGATCCCTCTTAATTGAAAATGGGGTTAATCAAATAAAAGTTGGAGATATATGGACTATTGGCGATAGGGGAGCACAAGGGATAATTGATAATTTAGATATTAAGCATCTAGATGAAAAGATTTTTTATTTGAGAGACGTAAAAGTAAAAGTTAATGTAGTAGGTATAGATGAATTACAAATACCTTCTGGAAGATCAAAAAAACTTGTCAATACAGTAGAGGCTTCAACAAGATTAGATGCTATAGCTTCAGCGGGCTTTAGGGTATCACGAACCAAAATCATTGAAAGGATAGAAAATGGCATGCTCAGATTAAATGGAAGCAAAGTTAATAAGCCAACTATTAATCTAAAAATTGGCGACAAACTAGAACTTGAAAATAAAGGATTTATCGAAATTCTGAATTTAGAAATAACCAAAAGAGAACGATGGAAAGTTAAATTACTTAGAAAATGAAACGCAACCTGCTATTTTCTTATAAGGGGGATTAAAAATTCCTCAATTTGGGCGATTAGCTCAGTGGTAGAGCACTACCTCGACACGGTAGTGGCCACTGGTTCGAATCCAGTATCGCCCATTAAAACTTTTAACAGCTTAGGTTATATCCACAGAAAATAATTTCATTTTTTAGATTATTAAAAAAGATGAAACTTAATCAAATAATTAACCTACATAAAGGGCTCACTTCATTTGTAGTTATAGGTCTTATGATCTTTTTTGATAATTTTACGATTGCTCCCTACGTTTATTTAGCTCTGCATGGTACTTATGGATTACTTTGGCTTCTCAAAGAAAAGATATTCCCAGATCCTTATTTTAAAGAAAAAATTAATTTTTTAACTTCAGTTACTGGTTTTATTTTTCTTGGAAGTTACTGGGTAGCTCCCTACATTCTTATCTCATCTCAGAAATCTGTTCCAAATATCGTAATAGCTGCATCTGTATCTATAAATATAATTGGTGTGTTTCTACACTTTGCTAGTGATGCTCAAAAATACTTTTCTCTTAAATTAAAAAAAGATCTAATTAAAGAAGGATTTTTCAAAAATATAAGGAATACAAATTATCTAGGAGAAATACTAATTTATCTATCATTCGCCATACTTTCAATGAGTTTCATTCCATTAGTAATTCTTGCAATATTCTTCTCTATAGTTTTTCTACCAAGAATGTTAAAAAAAGATAAATCGCTCACAAAATATGATTCATTCGAAGAATACAAAAAGAAAAGTGGTCTTATATTGCCTAAATTAAATGCCTGATAACAACTTACCTAGTTGGAGGCAAGATTTAAAATCTTCTAGAAAAAAAGAGGGCAAATCACCCTCTAATAGATGGATACAGCTTGCAACAGTCAGTGAAGAAAATGAGCCAAGATTAAGAACAGTTGTTTTCAGAGGATGGCATAAAGATAGTTCAATGATTATTTTCACAGATAGAAGAAGTGAAAAAATTGGGCATTTAAAATTTAACCCTAATGCTGAAATATTATGGTTCTTTTTGAAAACCAAATCACAATTTAGATTTAAAGGAAAAATACGTGAATTAAGTGATAACAAAAATTATTGGGATTTATTATCAAAAAAATCAAAATCTTCTTGGTTTTGGGGATCTCCTGGAAAGAAAATAAACCCAAATGTCCAATCTGCTGATGAAATATTATCCAATCAACCCAAGTCAGAAAATTTTGTAGTTCTAAATTTCGAAATCGATTCAGTAGATCTTCTTAAATTAGAACAGCCTGTTCATAAAAGATATCTTTGGGAAAAGATTAAGAAATGGGAAAAAGTTGAAATTTATCCTTAAATATTTCTAAATTGTATATTTAGGTTGAAAAACATATATTGATCAGTCAGTTTAAAAAAAGAACTATTATTTATATGAATTTCTCAGAAATTCCGGAAAACCCATTTATTTTTTTATCTTGGGTGACAGCTATAGGGCTGTTTATAAGTCTTTCTGAAGCAACAATCAAGATAAAACTTAAGAAGAGAAATATTTATCGTAAAAGGTTAGAGCTAATCAATAACCTATATCCTAAAAAGTTAGCTTGAAGTATCTGAGAGTATGTTGGCTTGCAAAAATTGAAATAAACCACCTTTACTTGTTTCTTCTTTGATTTCAACTTCCTTAGAATTTTTGGAGTTTGTTGAAGTTATAATTTCCTCTTCATCTTCTGATTTTAAAATTCTGATAATCACTTCATCTAAGGAGAAATTCCCAGGGCCTGTTAATGCGATAGAAGTAGCTGAGGCAAAATACAAAAGTAAAAGCTCTAGTAAGAAAATGTTAAAACCAGAAGTAACAAGTGCATGATATATAGCTACAGAAATTGTTCCAACAATTGCCAAAGCTCCAAATCTTGTAGCTAACCCGATAATTAGTAACCAACTACCACCTATTTCTGAGAATGCCGCTATGTATGACAAAAATATTGGGAATGGAAGATGTAATGGTCTAACAAAAGCATCAGCGAAATTTTCAATATTTGCTAATTTCTCATAACCGTGATGTATTAGAACAGTTCCAGTTATAACTCTAAGAATTAATAAAGCAGTATCTTTACTAAACGACTTGGTAAGAATTGTTGAAAGCACTATAAAATAATTATCCTTAAGTAAAAATAACTAGTCACAGTATCCATCGTGGATTAAACAGCAAAAGTCGCACCTAAATAAGTATTTATACTTACTAACCAAAAGGGTTAATTCCTGAATTAGGAATTCAACTAAGTCAATGATTATTTTTTGAAAAATTTTCTAATATTCTTTGATTTATTTTTGGAATATTTTCTTTAAATTTAAAAAACCCTCTTTTAGCAAATTTCCAAGCAAATAAATCTTCATCCCTCACAAGATTAAAAATTTTTTTATGGTGTAAATTTTTAAACTCAGTTATGAAATCATAATTTTCTCCCACTCCAGGATAAATAATGTCTATTTCGCAGGTATTTTTAAAAGTATTTTCCAGTGAATAAGGATCAATCTGTTCAACATTATCAAATTGCTCTACAAATTCAGAAACCAAATCTTGTTTAAATTTCAAAACAGGTTCAGACAATTTGATTTGTCTTTGTTCATTTTTTAATAGGATAATAAATACTTTTTTGTAGCTTGGAAGTAAATTTTTAAGAGTTGCAAGGTGCAGATCATTTTCAAACATAATCAGATTATCTGATTTAGGATCCATATCATTTTTATAAATCTCATCTTCAAATGGTATTTGATTAGATTCTTCAAGAAAAATTTGTTGATTACTTATTTTTTCTACATTAAATCTATTATTTGAAAACTTTCTGAGGTTTGATGATGAAAAGAGATATTGTTTTCCCTTCGTTTGCAATCCTCCGACCCATCTCCAGCTAAGAAGATTAGAAGAAGCATCTCCGTCAAAAAGATATTTAAAGAAAAACTTTGCTCCCAATTGCCATGGGAGGCCTAAATTAAATATCCAAGTACTCGCAAACCACATTCTTGTATGGTTATGCAAATAGTTATACTGCTTTAATTCATGGACCCAAGAATTAAAAAAATCTAATTCTGTATTGCCATTAATTGCACTTTCATATAACTCATAATCAAAATCGAGATTGTTTTCTGAAATAAAATTTCTCCAAACTTTAGGTCTATTTTCCATCCACCCTTTCCAGTAAACTCTCCAAAATATTTCTTCAACAAATTTAGTTGAATTTTTGATTTTGTAGTTACTTTTAATATCATGGATCAGATCATATTCCGATAATATTCTATGGGTAATGAAAGGCGATAATTTTGAAACTGAACTTTCGTTATTTGGCCCAAAATCAAAATTTCTTAATTTTGCATAATCATTAATTTTGTATTTCGCAAAATTTTCCCAGGTATTTTGAGCTTTTAATAAAAATGACATTTTCTAATTACTTTAAAAAATTTTTTTTTGTATTGATAGAAATCTCAAAAATTTGCCTACAAATTAATCATTAAAATTTTCTATTTCACTTTTAAGTAAATATGTTTGATTGAAGTATTTAATTTAAACGCCTGATCAGTACATTTTATACTCTTAAATCGCTCTCTGCGTAGGAGGATATTTAGTGGTCAATTACTTTTTAGATCTATTTTTAATTTTCAAATCTTTATTTAAATGATTTTTTCTAAAAGATTTTTAAATATTTATCAAAATTAATATGAATAATTTATTAGTGAGAGATGTTAAGTATCTAGATGAACAATACAGAATAGGTGAAGGCATAATTTCGGATGAAGCATTTAAGCAACTTGAAAAGCTCTTTATTCCTGTTCATCCAGAGCCTGAATTTTTTAATCAAAAAAATAATAAACTTTTGCCAAAATTAGCCAAAGAAAACTATAAAGAATTTTTGGAAAGTTTATTAACAAAAACAAGATTAAGCATTCAACCAAAAATTGATGGCTGTGCTATTGAAATTAGATATATAGTCAGCAAGTTTAATAAAGCTATTACAAAAAATGGATTTGATGTCTCAAGCAAAATTAAACAAATTAAAAATGTCCCCGATTTTATTCCTATCAAACGAGATTTTCAAATTAGAGGGGAACTATATGCTACAAACCAAGTTGCCGGCATTTCCAAAAGAATTGCAAGAAAATACCTCAATGATAAGAAAGGGAATGGAGAAAGTCTCCGCTTTTGCTGTTTCCAAATACTTAATGGAAGACTTAATCAATACGAAACCCTTAACTATCTTAAAAAATGTGGCTTCAGCACCCCTGACAGTTACTTCACAAATCATACAAGCGAAATCCAAATATATAAAAAAAATTGGTTAGAGAAAAAAATATTTGCGAAATATCCAACTAATGGGATAGTTTTAAAAATAAATAGTAGGAAATTACGGTTACTTAGAGAGAAAAGTTTATCTCAAAATAACGAATGGCAATATGCAATTGAAAAATGATTTTAAATAGTACCTTCAAAAAGAGCTCACGATACTGACTTCAAGTATTTACAGTGGAAAAGTAATTAAACTTTGGTTAAATTCCAAAGCAATTTGCAGGATTACTAAATGACTGCCACTATTTCTAGACCTAAAATCTCTAACTGGGATACATCTAATATTCCAAACCTTACAGGCAAAACAGCGCTAATTACTGGGGCGAATAGTGGTCTTGGATACTACACTGCAAAGGCCTTTGCAGAAAAAAATGCTCATGTTGTTATAGCTTGTAGATCTCTTGAAAAAGCTAATCAAACTATCAAAAAACTCAAAGGTCTTAATCCTGAAGGATTATTTACACCTTTAGAATTAGATTTGTCAGATTTAAGAAATATTGTTGAAGTTCAGTCCAAAATTTTTGATAATTTTGAAAATTTGGATTTACTAATCAATAATGCAGGCATTATGCATCCGCCTAAAACTCTTAGTGCCCAGGGATATGAAATACAATTTGCAGTTAATCATTTAGCTCACATGCTTTTGACCCTAAAGCTACTTCCAATTATTGAAAAAAAAGAAGGATCTAGAATAGTGACGGTTACTTCTGGAGCACAATTTTTTGGCAAAGTTGGTTGGAAAAATCTTAAAGCTGAGAACTATTACAACAAATGGGAATCTTACTCCAATAGCAAATTGGCAAATGTAATGTTTGCTTTGGAACTAAATGAAAACTTAAAGCACAAAAATATACTTTCTTTGGCTGCTCACCCAGGAATTGCAAAAACAAATCTCTTTACTGCTCAAAAACCTAACCCTAGTCCATTAGAAATTTTCTCCTTGGAATTGTTTAGTCCTATTTTTCAAACTGCTGAGATGGGTGCTTTACCTCAACTTTTTGCAGCTACTTCACCAGATGTAAGAGGCGGTGACCATTATGGTCCTAGATTTAACTTCAGAGGTCATCCAAAATTATCACCTACTTCTCCTTTCGCTATGAATAAAAAAGAAAGAAAAAATTTATGGGGAAAAAGCCTTGAAATACTTAGTAACTTCTTATAAATTTTTCATTTTTACTAACTTTAGAAAATACTTCAAGATATGTAATTCACTCTCTGAGAGTTTCATAAATTCTGTTAAGGCATCATAATTTTTTTCATCAATTTTTTTTGACAATTTAATAAAATTATCATGGTTTTCATTAACAAAGCGCTCAGCAATCTGAGACGGAGTTAAACCCTGTTCAATTAATTCACCTGGAGCATTTTTCTCCCACTTTTCATAAAACCAGGAGAACCAATATTTTGCAGTATTTTCTTCCATCAATTAACTTTTCTTTGGCAAATACTATAAATACTGAAGAAAGATCTCATGATTGAATTACCCCTTAAACACAATTAATATAAATTCAATTATAAATTTAATGATAGTTAATCATTCTAATAAAGGGAATATTAATCTTGTAATTGGATTAGGTAAATCTGGATTTTGGGCTGCCAAGTATTTGAGAAGCATCAATAAGAGAGTAATTGTTTGGGAAAGTAAAGATGGGATAGAATTCTTAGAAAGAAAAACAGCATTAGAAGAGCTTAGTATACTAGTTTCTCTGAATAAAGAATTTGTATTTGAAGAAATTCAACCTTTTGTGAAAGAGATCGAATCTGTTGTTGTAAGTCCATCAATACCTTATGACCATATAACTATTATTGAATTAAAAAAAAAGGGGATTAAAGTAATCGGAGAAATTAATATTGCATGGGAAATTTTAAAAGACACAAATTGGATAGGTATTACTGGAACTAATGGCAAGACCACTGTTACTCATCTATTAAGCCATATACTCTGTGATACGGGATTATATGCTCCTTTTGCTGGAAATATTGGTACACCTTTATGTAAATATGCTCACTCCAAAAAACATGAAAAAATTGATTGGGTTGTAGCTGAATTAAGCAGCTATCAAATAGAAATATCTCCAGAAGTAAAACCTAATATTGGAATATGGACAACCTTCACAGCAGATCATCTTGAAAGACATAAAACACTTGAAAACTATTTCAACATAAAAAAAAGCTTGCTAGAAAAATCTGATTTTAGAATTTATAATTATGACGATAAAAACCTAAGAAATCACTACAGTTCGCTATCAAGAGGGGTTTGGATAACAACTAGTTTCGATAAATCAAATTTTATTCAATGCGATTATTGGATAGATGATAAAGCATACATTATTGAGAGAGGAAAGAAATTATTCAAACTTGAACATTTTTCTTTAAAAGGAATACATAATCTGCAAAATCTTTTAATGGTAATTGCAGCAGCAAGAAAAGTTGGATTATCTGGGAGGAAGATTAAAGATTCTTTATCAAATTACAAACAATTACCCCATAGGATGGAAACAGTTTATAAAAATGATGATCTGGAAATAATTAATGATAGTAAAGCTACAAATTTTGACTCATCTATTGCAGGAATAAATTCAATTGAAGGTCAAATAATAATCATTGCTGGAGGTAGATTAAAAGGGAATGAATATAGTGAGTGGATAAAAGTTTTAAAGAAAAAAGTTAAATGTGTTTTCCTTTTTGGCGAAAGCTCAAAAGTCCTAAAAATAGCGCTTATTAATGAAGGATTTAAAAAAAATATTTTTGAATTTTCAGAACTGAAAGAGCTTTTAAATTTTGTTTTTCATTATTTACAAAATAATAAGGTTGGAACATTATTATTCTCACCTTCATGCTCTAGTTTTGATCAATTTAAAAATTATGAAGAGCGTGGAGATTATTTCAAGAAACTAATAAGTGAAAAATTAAAGGTTAATAAATCCATTTTTTGTTGAAGTATCATTTCGTAATTTTCAGGTCGGTCATTACAACCGTCTCCCCTCTAGCAAACATTCACATATTTAGTTAGATTTTTGCTATAGATAAATTACTAGCAATGAGTGAATCTAACAATTTACCTCAAGCAATAAGTCATAAAAAATTAAGTTACTTGATGCTTAAAGCACAAAAGGATTCTCATTTTTCTGACGAATTATCAGAAATAGAAAGCCCCGAAAAAAGAGAATTTGAAGATTTAATAAACAATTGGGAAGCTTCGACTAAAAAGGTAGTTAATGAGTTATCAAAAAGAAAAGAGAATTTACTAAAAGATAAATCACCAAATTCTTTAATTGCTCTTGGTGCTATGGAAGTTCACCTTAATATGGCTTTGCAAGCCTTAAATGCATTTAATAAAGGAGTTGATGGGTAAAATAACAGACAAATTATAAGGAAGGCATCGAAAACAAGAGAAAATCTAAGTTTTTTTCAGTATCTATAGAAACATCATCATAATAATTAACTTCAAAACCCAAACCATCTCCAGATTCGAGAAGTATATTTGAATTAGAGTCTTTACTTTTTAATAAAAGATTACCTTCTATTATTTGTATCCAATTATATTTATCGATTTTTAATGGCAATTTTTTTTCTTTAATTGGCTTATATTTACAACGCCATAAAGAGATACTTTGATTTAGAAAAAGCTTATTATTTTTACCGTCTTTGTAATTAAAAATAAGGTTATCCCACAACTTTTCACTTAATGAAATTTGATCATATCGAGGTTTGATATTTTCTTTTTGAGGGTATATCCAAATCTGGAACAACTTGCAGTTCTCATTTTCTTCATTCTTCTCGCTATGAGAGATTCCAGTACCTGCAGACATAACCTGTACTTCATCTTTGTGAATTTTTCCAAGATTGTTTAAAGAGTCTCTATGAGTTATTGCTCCTTTTGTTACGACAGTAATTATTTCCATATTTGCATGAGAATGTGTATTAAATCCAGCATTAGGAGAAATAATATCTTCGTTTATAACTCTAATTTTCCCAAAATTATCCCATTTTGGATCTCTATGCTCTGCGAAAGAAAATGAATGCATTGAATGCAGCCAATCTCTTCTTGATAAAAATCTATCATCGGATTTTCTTATCTTAATAATATTAAAAACCATCAAAATTAAATAGAATAAATAAATTCTAAATAATTAGAAAAATATTTGTAAAATTTTTTTGATAAATTATTCTAAAAAAAGCAAATATCAAATTTAAAAATTTATTTTACTCTGAGCCTTATTAGCCTTTATCAATATTTTTTGTGCTTCATCTCTTGTAAGGCATTTTTCTGCTTTTACATTTAAGTTTTTAAGTTTTTGCAGTTGCTTTGTGTTACTCATAATTTAACCCCTTCTTAAAGTTACTTTAACATAAGCTTAAATTAATTACCTCTGAAACCTTTGCATCAAATCATTTTTAAATCTTTGAGAATGGAATTATCAGAACAGTATAGAGGATGTATTGGATTATCTTTGATTGTTTTCTTAATTAAAAGCGGTCCAAGAGGATTATCAAAATTATTTTTTCTGATTGAGTTATATTGCATTATTTTTTTTAATATTCTTTTATTTCTATTTAGAAATTTCCCTTTGTTACCCCAACCTAACCATAAATCACAATTTTTATTTTCAGACCAATGTTTTAAGTTTTTATAAATATGATTATTGTTTAAATACCCAACAGGGTTTTTGTGATTAAAGAGTCTTCCTGGATTACTTGAAATAAGAGCAAATAAATTGATTAATTTAACTTTGCCATAATTATTATTTTTCGAGATTTTAATTATCTTTTTTGTTGTATTATCCAAGAAAACTGCATCTGATAATGAAGGATTTAGACCAATAAAAATAATCTCTTTTTTAGATTTAGAAATCTTATAACTTAAACTCCATCTATATAGTTTGTTTGCACTTATTAAACAATTCCTTTCTAGAAATAAATTGTTCAACCTAAACCTACACCTCTAGCCATGAGAGTGGCAAACAAAGGTATTGTTGCAAAGCCCACTAATTCAGTAGTAATGATTAGTCTGAACCTCTTCACTAGGTTTTCTGAAATTTCAGGTAATTTATTCTTACTTAATGGAATGGCCCATAAGATATAGGTTGTTGTTGGATATAAAGAAAGTAATCCCACAAGAATATAAAGAGAAACCTTTATCCAAAACACAGGATTACCTGTATAGAAATCACCTCCTTGACCAAAATACTTAACACGCAAAATCCCAGTAACTAATATCGCAACTCCTGCTAAACCATAAACCACATCTGCAATTATCATTGAGATCGTCTGATTTCTATTAAGACCTACTTTGAGAGTCAATCTTTCAAACAAAAGAGAACCGAAACACAATATTATTCCTAAATAATGAACATATGCTACCAATGCACTTTTCGCAATTTCACCTGTCAATAAAGTTCCAAATAACATTTTATAGTAAAATTTATACAATACTAACCACCAAAAAAGGAATTTGTTTAGAAAATAAATTAAACAATAAAAAGTCAGGTATTGAATCTAGGACTCTAAAAACCTTTTTTGACCATCTTCAAAGAAATCCTTTTTATTCCATACTTCGATTACATCTGGGAAATGTTTTTCCATACAATTATCACAAACCCCATGACTGAATCTAATATCACTAATTTTCGAAAGATATTTTTCTAAATGCATCCAATCACCCTCCTTATTTTTCACTTCTCTGCAATATGAACAGACAGATAAAATACCTTCCTGTTTGTGCAAGTTAGACAAAGCATCTAGCAAGTTCAATGACTTTTTTCTAAGCTCTAAAAATGAAACTATTTGCTTGGATAATAATTCCATAATATTGAATTGTTGTGTAGTTAGATTTCCAGGCTTTCTATCTATTACACAAAGAGTTCCAAGTTTATTACCATCACTATTTCTAAGGGGAAAACCTGCATAAAAACGAATCTTGGGGTCTCCTGTTACCAATGGATTATTTATAAACCTTTCATCTTGGAAAGCATCATGAATAATTAATGGACTATTTTCTTTTATTGCATGGGTACAAAAAGACCAATCTCTTCTAGTTTCTGATATTTGAAGTCCTATTTTGGATTTAAACCATTGTTTATCTTTGTCTACCAATGTCATTAAAGAAATAGGCACATTACAGGTTGTAGCAGCAATCTTTGTAATATCGTCATAACATGATTCTGGCTTAGTTCCCAAAATCCTATATTCTGCTAAAGCTTTTAATCTTCTTTCCTCTTCTTCTTTTTTTGATACAAGATTCTGCATTAATCTTCACCAATAATTCAAACTTTAAAATTAAAGTTTCTTCAAAAAACTTTTTCCTTCTAATACTTAATAAAAAAAAGATAAACTTATTGAATTGTTACTTACTGATTTATTACTTATTAATTTATTGTTGATTGATTTAACTTTGAAACTGCCATCCCAGCGATCCATCCACTTGTCCAACAATGTTGAAAATTAAATCCACCAGTGATCCCATCAACATCCAAAACTTCTCCAGAAAAAAATAACCCTGGACAAATTAAGCTCTCCATACTTTTAAAATTAACCTCATTAATTTTTACGCCTCCGGAAGTAACAAATTCCTCTCCAAATGGACCTTTACCCGAAACTTTATATTTATCCCTCATTAGAGTATTTATCATTTTCTCTCTTTCATCCGCCAGTAAATCAGCCCACTTTTTCTCTTTATCAATACCTATTTTCTTTAATAAAAAAATCCATAATCTTTTTGTTAATAGTGGAAGAGGTCTACTATTAATGAGATTCACCTTGCCTTTATTTAATCTTAAATAATTAATTTTTTCTTTTAACTCCTCATAACTGAAAGAAGACCATTTAATGATTAAATTAAATTTATATTTTTGGCTATAAAGTTCCCTTGCTGCAATTGATGAAAGTTTTAATACTGCTGGCCCACTAAACCCCCAATGCGTTATTAGTAAATCGCCTCTATTTCGAAAATTCTTATTATTTAAATTAATTTCTATATCTATGCCCCTTATCGATACCCCAGTACATTCATCCAAATTTGGTTCTTTTGTGGAAAAAGTAAAAAGCGATGGTACAGGTTTAACAATGGTGTGTCCAAGATTTTGAGCTAATTTATATCCGCTTGGATTACCTCCAGTTGAAAGAATAATATTTTTTGCAGTTACCTTTGCTTTTTTAAGACTAAAAATATTGAATATATTATCTGGAGTTTTTGCAATTTCTTTTACAAAAAATTTTGTTAGTATCTCTACGTTTTTTGATAAAGCACTTTTTCTCAAACAATCAATAACATCTGAAGAAGAATTAGACACTGGGAATACTCTTAGATCTTCCTCAATTTTTAATTTTAAACCTTTTTTCTCAAACCAATCGTATACATCTCCAGCAGCAAAACGATTAAATGATTCCAAGAGCTGAATTCCACCTCTGGGGTAATTCTCAATTAGTTCATTCGGTATCCATGTCGCATTAGTGACATTACATCTTCCCCCTCCACTAATCCTTACTTTCTCCATAAGTTTTGAAGTTCCTTCAAGAATTATTATTCTTTTTACTCCATTTTCAGCAGCAGTTATTGCTGTCATAAAACCGGCTGCACCGCCTCCAACAACTGCTAAATCAAAAGGTTCCAAAAACTTATTATTTAATATGCTTCAATCAGATAATAGCAAGTAGTTATAAAGAAAAATTAGTCCAAAAACCATAAAAAAATAAATATAAAACTTTAAAACTACATAAAAATAGCTTGGATTCGCTAATTTTTAAATTTCTAGAAAAATCAACACAGTCGTTATTTTTATGCTTTAAGTTAATTAAATGAGTTTGTTATTTTCTTACGTTAAATATTCTGAGGCCAGTTTTCCTATGACTGGTCAATATACTGCTCTTCTTTTAATAACTTCTGTTATTTGGGTTCTACTTTGGTTTGGATATAGACAAAATAAGATAAATGATGAGATCAAGAAAAAAGAAAAAGAAGAAAGAATTAATGCGAAAGTTCAAAGAAGAAAGAAATTAGAGAGTTTGTACCCTACTAATAAAAAAACTGTTTAAAATAAATTACTTTAGATACATGAAAAAAAAAAGTTTCAAATCACTAATTCAGTACTTACCTGGGATTTTGATTCTTATTTATGTATTCTTTTTAGCATTTACTCAATTTATAAAATAAAATTTTTAAAAATTATTCGTTTTGATTGGAATCCTTTCTGCTTTTGGAGCTGCTACATCTTGGACATATGCGTGTTTTATTTGGCGCTCGCAAACTCAAAAATATAAATCAATAGATATTAATTTAATAAAAAATATAATAGCTTTTTTAATTTTTATACCAGCTTTTATCAATCTAAGTTCTACAACTGCATTAAAAAACATATTTATCCTACTAATTAGTGGAATAATAGGTATTGGTTTAGGCGATACTTTCTATTTAAAGTCACTACAAACAATTGGCACAAGAAAAACTTTATCTATAGAAACTCTTTCTCCGTTAATGGCAGCTTTATCAGGGGAATTTTTTATTAATGAAAATTTAACAACTAAATCATGGTTTGGAATAATTATAGTAACGATTTCGCTATTCATAATTCTCAGAAAAGGTAACGATTTTAAAGAGGAAAACTCCTCTTTCTCGGAAAAAAATAACTTTAAGATTTTTGCTTTTCCTTTTTTTTCAGTTTTATGTGCTGTTCTTGGAGGTCTTTTATCAAGGATGGTTTTCCTTCAAAGCAATTTATCTCCTTTCCTTACAACTGAAATAAGATTATTAGGTGCAATAATTTTTTTGATTAGTCTAAAAGGATTTAAGATTAATTTTTTCTTAAAAAACATAGATAAAAAACAACAAAAAAGATTTTTTATTTCAATACTTCTTGGAACAAATATAGGAATATTTCTACAACAAGTTGTATTTAAAACCCTTCCCATAGGAGTAGGATGGGCTTTACTAAGCACATCTCCAGTAATTTCCTTATTTTTTGCTAAGAATGAGGAAAAAGAAATTACCAAAAAAATAATATTTTTTACTTGTTTTTTATTTTTTGGCTTGACATTAATAATTCTTTAATCTCTAAGTTAATGTAAAAAATACTCATGTTAATAAAAATCAAATTAAAGAAAAAAAGACTCGGCACATTTGAAGTTTATGTTATTTTTTTAAGCTGCATTTATGCAGGTTTTATAAGTTATAAATCTCTATTAAATATTTTATTTACTTGAAATTAATTAATTCTTTCTAATGATTTAATCAACTTACCTCCATCTTGGTCATCATCATCATTTGAAGCGAAAAATAAAAAAAATATTCCTAGAGAAGCTATAGATAACGAAATTGACAATACAGAAAGCTCATCCATAAATTAGAAATTTTTTTTATGATAAACGAAAAAAAATAAAAGACAGTAAAGAAATACACATTCTCGAAAATAAATATTTCTTTTATTTGTAAAATGAAAAAACATCCGAACTATTTCGTGAAAGTTCTAATATCTTCCCCCTGTAGTGCAAGCGTAATAATTCAGTATGGAATAAAAAGTTGGCCTATTTGGGAATGTGAGCCAAGCAAATTTCAATGGAATTACGATGATAAGGAAATTTGCTTAATTATTGAAGGTCAAGCGACAATAAGTACCCAAAACGGTGACATTTACGTTATTAAAGCTGGAGATCTAGTTGAGTTTCCTGCTGGGCTTAACTGCGAATGGGAAGTAACCAAAAGTATTAAAAAACATTATCGATTGGGTAGCTAAATTTAAGAAAAAAGATTTTTTCTTCTTTACTGTTAAGTCAATGTAGATAAAATATGGTTAATAAATAATTTTCAAGAAGGAAACTAATATTATGCCTTTTACTGATCAAGAATATTTTGAGGTTATTGAAAAAAACGAAATAGTAAAAAAGGCCTTTGATAATATTAAGCAAATTTGCATTGATTTACAAAAACAAACAAATTGTCCTGAAGAGGATCTAAAAGATTTTCTTGAATTTATTTCTAAACAATGGAATAAGTAATAATTAAAAGGCCTTTTAAATACTAAATTTAAAATTTCAATTTAGTTTTCTGAGACAATAAGTTCTAATCTAATTCCTTTTTTGGTTTTGTATTAATACTGGAAGTTCCATTAGCAGCAGAAACGAAGAAAAAGAAGCCTACAATTCCTGATATACCAAATATCGCAGCCAAAGGATCAAAAGTGAAAGAAAACATAGAATTTATAAAATCAAGATAAATAATAGTTTTTGAATCAAAATTGTACAATTATTGTTAAGTATAAAAAATAATAATCGCGCGATTCATTATGTTATTATTAGTTTCTCAGTAGGTTCAAAAAATTATTATTCAAATTAATTTTAAGAATAAAAATATCAATACATACAAAAGATCTATTCGTGCTAAAGAGAAAAGTACTTAAAAAATATTTTTAGAAATATTGAATAAAACACTACCCAGAGAATCCACAATTGTTGTTTCTTTAGATTAATATCAATTAATGACAGAATTTTACTCAGCTTCCTCCTCAGTAAGTCCTATAACAGCGATATTATGGTGCCTTTATCCAGTAGCTGTACTTGTAATTATTGAATTACTTCTGGGGGGTGGGTTTGATGATGACAATAATGACGATCAAGATGGTGGAATGCTAATACCTGCTTACTCTAGATCAGAAGTTTGAATTTTTGAATTTTTTGAATTAAAGACTCATAAGGAATTTAATTAAATTGGCGAACAATATTGATACAACTCATATTTCTCTAATTACACTTACCATCCTTATGATTTCCTGTCTAACCTGGCTCGTCTTAAGAACCCTTAAGGAAGGTAGAAAAGCTCTTACAGAAATAAATAAGGATAGATCGTGAAATACAATAAACATTCAAAATTATAGAGTTTGATTAGTTTTATAAAACTCTTAGATTTATAAGTTTTACTAACTAAATCAATGTATTCCAAAAATTTAAAAACTTTTACTTCCAAAGGGTGGGGAAAGCATAAAAAACTTAAATAAATACTAGAATTTGTTTGATTGCTAAGTCAAAAAATTACCAATCTGTTGAAATCCCATTTTTATGAAAAGACTTCTTTGTTATTACTTTAATAAATAAAAATGCATTTAAATTCTTTACTTTATATTTGTTCTATATCTTTATTTATTTATATAATGGCGCTGTTTTGGAGAGACTTGCCAAATCAAAAAAAATAAATAAATAATTAATATTAATTTTGTTGCTTATAAAAATAAATTGAGTTATTAATTTAATATTGGATTTAATTTTTTTATATAAATGCTGAAAGAATCTTCAAATAGCAATAACAAAAACATATTCTCAAAAACTAACGGTATTGCAAAAGAAAAGATGATTTGCAAAGACGGATTCTGTTCATTACCAAATCAAGATGAGATTGCAAAACGAGATTCAAATGATATGAATTTATTTGATCCTATTTAGTAAATAAAGAATACTTTGATAAATTAAAGATTAAATTGATAATGTTTGATTCTTTGAATTTTTAATTTATGTTTAATGACTTTTTAAACGCATATAAAGAGTTTTGGATTAAAGCTACAGACTTCAAAGGATTCACATCTCGATCTGACTGGTGGTTAGTTCAACTAGCAAATCTTATAATTTCTTTCCTAACTATCCCAATATTTTTAAAAACGTTTGGTTTCAATGTTTATGGCATAGTTTGTATCATTCCTCAAATAGCTATTGATGTAAGAAGAATCAAAGATTTTGGAAAAGATTGGAGATGGATCTTTATTAATTTAATACCTATCTTAGGATGGATCTTGTGGTTCATCTGGCTAGGCTTTGGTAAGACTGGTAATGGGAAAAATAAACTTATATAGAAATTAACTCTTTATTTTTTTTTTTTAAAATCTACAAATCTTACCTTGTTTCTTAACTCTATTTGTTTTTCGAGAATTCTAAACACATGCATCTCGCATTCGGTTAATTTAAGAAACTGATCGAGTGTATCTTTATCTTCTTCGTCAAAATTCTCGAAAACTTCTGAAATAGCATTACTATTTCTAGAAATAAAATCCTCTGCTACATCTCGTGGATTCTTGCCCGATTCAAAATCCTGAAAAGCTTCATAAGAATTAAGTTCTCTCGTTAACCATTTGAACCATGGTTCATTTTTATTATGTTTTTTATTTATGATTTTCTTCATAAAAAATTTTTTACTAGTTTAATCATTATTAGTTATTCATTTTTTGACAGCTGTACAAATACTTATTATAAAAATTTAATTAAAGATTAACCTTATTTATTTTTAGAAAATAACTTGCATAATTACTATAAAGCTTCGTAAAGAATAAGTATTTATTACTCATTTTTTTGTTTTTGAGGTAGCTAGAATTTATTTTTAGTAAAGTACATTGTCAATTCCATTTTACGACTTTCCTTCATCTCCAATTTTAATAATTGGAGCTCTTGGCATTTCAGTAGCGATAGCAGTTTTTTTTGTCTCTTACCAAAAATATTTCAATTCTCCCTTGAACAAAGAGCTTTCAGAAAAGAAAAAAGCCTTAATTAAGGAACAAAAAGAATTAAATGAAAGATTAGAAAAAATAGAAATAGATTTAAAAAATTTATAAAAAATTACTCTTAATAGAGATGAGTTAATAATCTCGAATTCAAGACCTAAATTTTTTAAACAGGAATTTTGGTCTATAAGGAATTATGGATAAAGATCATCTTATTGAGTTAATTTCTAATAGTCTTCTTTACGAGAGTAAAAATTCTGACTCTAATAAGAATCTTAGTGACTTTAAAAATTACTTAGAAAGATTAAATCTAGATCAATTGAGAACCATGTCTAAAGAATTTATTCTTTAGTATAATTTTAAAATTTTTTATTGTTTATTTAATAATCAATACTTTTTAAAAATTGTTAGTATCAAAAAAATAACAGAAATATGCTTAAAGTAAATAGAGCTGATTTTTTAATAAAGCCATTTTTAAAAAGAAATAATATTAGAGCTTCTTATCAAATTATTTCTACCATCGTCCCAATAATTTCTATTTGGTTAATCATCTACCACATAATAAATAAACCATTTTCATTATTGTTTAAAGGATTTCTATTTATACCTTTTATAGTTCTCCTAACACTATTGTCTTCTAGAACATTTTCATTAATGCATGATTGCGGTCATAATTCTCTTTTTACAAAACGGAAATTAAACCGCTTCTTTGGATTTTTACTTGGCTTGGTTAATGGTATTCCCCAGAAGTCATGGTCAATTGATCATGCATTTCATCATAGAAATAATGGAAATTGGGAAATTTATAAAGGTCCGATTGATGTTTTAAGTCTTGAAGATTATGAATCTCTTACTAAGAGAGAGCAAATTTTTTACAAATTCAGTCGAAACTGGATGATGCTTTTCCCTGGCGGTTTTTTTTACTTAGTTTTAAAACCTAGATTAGGTCTTGTTATTATTATTTTTAATTTAATTAAAGATATATTTAAAGAGACTTTTATCAAAATAAAAAACAGAAAAATTTCTCAACTACTAGCCATTAATTCAAGAGTCAAACCACCTTTTTCTGATTATGGAGATAATTTCAGTGAACTATGTGAATTAATAATCAATAACATAGTAGTAATAATTGGGTGGATTTTTATGTGTAAATGGTTGGGGGTAGTGTTTTTCTTATCATTTTATTCCATTGTATTAACCTTTTCCGCAGCAATTTTATTATGTGTTTTTTTCGTACAACATAATTACGAAAATGCATATGCTAGAAATACAAAAAACTGGGATATCATCGATGGAGCTATTTTAGGTAGTAGTAATTTAGATATCCCTAATTGGCTAAATTGGTTTTTAGCAGATATATCATTCCACAGTATTCATCATCTCTCTGAGAGAATACCAAATTACAACTTAAAAGCTTGTCATAAAGCAAACATTCATCTACTCCAACAGTCAAAGTTCTTAAAATTGAGCGATTTTTCAAACTGCTTCAAATATATTATTTGGGATAATAAAAATGAAAAATTAATTCCTTTAAGTTAATACCTAATTCAACCTTCTTCTCAATTTTCTTTTTATGGGAATACTGCTATAGGCATGAGTACCAATAGATGGAGGCAAGTCATTTTTTAAAGGATGCATAAAAGCATTTGCCATACTCTCAAACATTTTCGAAAGCCAATTAATTAATGATTTCATTTGAAAATCTAAAAGTGTACTTTTCTTTATCTTCTAACTAAATTACTTAAAAGTAAATCAGTCTTTATGCTGATTTTTTTGAAAGATTGACTTGTAAAATTAATATTTAATAATCAAAAGTGTTTTTTTCTTTTATTTTTTTAAAAAATAATAACAATACCTTTTTAAAGGCAAACTAGGTTAAATATAGCTTTAGTAAATAATACTTATTTTTTCTAATTCACTTAATAAATTAAATTATTGAACATAAATTCGTGCTATATCTCTATTCCAAATAAATTAGATAATATTATGAATGATTCATTTGTTTCTACCAACCAGAACACAGAAATAGATTCTATTAATTCATATTTTGAGTGTATTACTGAATGCAGTATTGTGGATGGTCATCAAGAGTGTATTACTCGTTGTTTAGAAGTTCATTTAAAGGGGGGTGAGCAAAATGAATAAAAAAAATTCACCTCAAAGGAAAACAACTTTAAAATGGAACTCGAATGGAGAACTTTCCGAAATTGATATGTTAAGAATTTTAGAAAAGATATCATCTAATGATCTTAATCAATGTGAATTAACATGCGATAATGATACAAATTAAGTTGTATTTTTAAATATGTTCACCAATACCGCTGATAAAAAAGCAGCTTATGGGATTTTTTTTAACATATCAATTTTTTTATTGACCTGATTGCAACCAATATTTAGAACTTTTTCAAAATATCTTAGATCTTATTTCAAAAAATTAATTTTAGAACTCCTAGTTTTTTTTAAGAATGTTTTACTAATTTCTTTTTTTGTTAGTTGAATTGGTTTTACAAAACCTGAATCACCATGGGTTGGACAATAATAAGTCATAAGCATCCACTTTTTTTCTTCATCCATGACTAACTTCCTCATAAATAATGATTAATTTAATAAGATGAATTATGAAAAAATTGATTTTTTTTAATCTTTTTTTCTTTTTTACTTAATAATTTATAAAAATTTTGAATCTATTTTCACAAAATAGATATAAATACGCATGACTTTAAAAAAAAATCCTGCTATTTATAAATAAATTCAAAATTATTCATGTCTCTTGAGTCTATATTGATGGTAGTTGCTCCAATCTGTCTTTTTACCGTAGGAGTTATTGTTTTACCTATTTTAGTAAAGCCACGTAAACAATCTGGTTTACCTAAGAGGTATATACGCGGTCTTTAAATTAATTAATCTTTAAAGAAGAGCAAAGATAATAATCATAAAAAAGAAAGAAATAATTAATAAGATTGCGATAAAAAATAAATCCAAAAATGTTCAGTACAATTAATTTTATTTGCAGAAGAAATTAAAGTCTTAAAAACTTTGACGAAAAATTAATTATCAATTCTGTTCATTATTAGATCCTGTGGTGGATAATAGAATATATAAATTCACTTTTATAAAACAAAATTCTTAACCAAAAAAAAATTTGAGTAATATAAAATTTTCAGGTCTTAAAGGCCAAGCGCTTGTAATAAAGGATAAAGATATCCCAAGCTTAAAAGAATTTCAGGATGTTATTCCAGATCACTACTTTAAGTGCAATACCAAAACTTCTTTGAAATATCTTTTACAATCAGCCTTAATTCAATCATTAGTAGTGGCGGTAGGGTTATCTATTCCATTTACCCCCCAAATGATCCCAATTTGGATTATTTACGCATTACTATCAGGTACCACAGCAATGGGATTCTGGGTAATTGCCCATGAATGTGGGCATGGAGCATTCTCTAAAAACAAGACATTGGAATCTATAACTGGTTATTTACTACATTCATTACTTCTAGTGCCTTATTTTTCTTGGCAGCGCTCTCATGCAATTCATCATCGATTCACAAATAACATAACCAATGGAGAAACTCACGTCCCTTTAGTCATTAATGGGAATGGAGTTACAGAAAAAGTTGGAGGAGAAAAAGAATTATATTTTTCAAATTCCTTAGGCAAGAAAAATTATGGAATTCTTCAACTTGCTTTGCATCTAATATTTGGCTGGCCTGCTTATTTACTTACGGGAAGTACAGGAGGAGTTAAATATGGCACGTCAAATCATTTTTGGCCAACAAAACCATTTTCTAAATTACTATGGCCATCAATATGGGCCAAGAAAGTTTGGATATCAGATATTGGCGTATTTTTGACATTAGTGGGCATTGTTTATTTAGTTTTCAAGTATGGATTATTTCCAGTAATTACTATGTATTTTGGCCCTTTATTAGTGGTTAATTGTTGGCTAGTAGTTTATACATGGCTTCATCATACAGATTCAGATGTGCCTCATCTTTCAAATATGGAATTTTCCTTTATGAGGGGCGCATTTCTATCTATTGACAGGCCTTACGGTAGAGTCCTTGATTTTCTTCACCATAATATAGGTTCTAGCCATGTCGTTCATCATGTATGTCCAACAATCCCTCATTATCATGCAAAAAAGGCAACTATCTTAATTAAAAAAGCCTTTAAAAAAGCATATCTTTTTAATCCTGATCCCATACACAAAGCTCTATGGAATATTGCTTGCAATTGCGTTGCTGTTAAGTCAGACATCAAGAGAGGAAGATATATATGGCAATCTAGATACAAAATGGTCGATTAAAAACACAATAAGTATCAATTATTTATCACATTAATTTACACAAATCTGAAAAGAATATAAAAGAATTAACATTAACAAATTTTTTATCTTAGATAATAGAAATAATTTTTAGTAATTCTATGAGTGGCGACAATTTGCATGGTAAGCAGCCTATTAAATTTTATTCGGAAAAAATAACACTTACAAAAGTTGAATTATTAGAAAGACATTTGAGTTTAGGCGAAAAAATTACAGATTTAGATCAAAAGCATAAAGAATGGAGCAAAAAACTATCTGGTTGATCAATTAATAAGATGAACTTTATAAACTTATTGACATTTGTAATTGCCTTGTTAAGAAACTTTTCTGTAAATTATTGAAAAATTATTTGCAGGCATCTTAATAATATCCTCTTGAGAAAAACCATTTTTCTTACTTTCATCACAAACTTCCTCAAGATTCCTTATACCCCAAAGATTATTTTGCATTTTTAATGAATTATCGAAAAAATAATTACTTTCACTTGTGTGCTTATTACAAATTTTAAATGGCCCATACAAAATCAAAAATTGTCCCTTATTGAGTAATTTTCCTGACTCTCTAAAGAGTGCTAAAGTACAAGACCATTCTGCTACATGAATCATATTTATAGAGACTGTTCCTTGCAAAGAATGAGCTATTCTCAATGGAATTTTCCAAGGAATTTTTTCTACATCAATCTCAAGAGGCTGTGGCATTTTCTCAGATAAGTCTTCATACTTAATCCAAGCACTTATACTTTTTCTATGTACTAAATCTGGATCACTTGTTTGCCAGATTATTTCAGGAAAGCGTTTTTGAAAAATCACTCCATGTTCACCGCTGCCACTTCCTATTTCCAATACTGAACCTTTTTTTATAATTCTGGATAGCACATCACCAATGCAGTCTCTATTTCTTTGAGTTGCCGAAAAAAAAAGTCTACTATCCAAAATAAACAAAAATAATTCTTAAATCCTTGATTATTTAACTTTTCTCAATTTAGGAGTCTTGAAAAACATTATTTTAATGCTGAAATATAATATTGAAATTGTAAGAGCAGGCAAGATATAAAGTATTAAATTAGAGTTCATTAGCGAAGGAATCCTTCCAAAAATTAAATGCATGTAGTAAGTCTCGAATGACATAAATTCACTTATATATTTAATTTATTAATAGCAATAATTTGAATTCTAAAAACTACTTTTATTCCAAAACCAAAAAATCTCAAAAAAAAGAGTCAGCCTGTATCCCTACTAGCTGACTCTAACACTATAGTAATTTAAATTACCTCTAAATGAGGATCTACCACCAAAAGAAAAAGGTATTAGTTTAATTTATTTTGTTTCTCATTTATAAATGCCAGAACAAAAATTAAAACACTAATAAGGTATCTTTCGGCACAAAAACGTAGCATTATTAAGATATTTTTGGCCAATAAGAGCAATAATAATCCAATTTCTTTACATAAATAAATAAATATGTTATATTTGTTTACAAATTTACAAAAACAAAATGACTCCAGAAGCAGAACGTTTTAATGGTTGGGCAGCAATGTTAGGTTTCGTTGCAGCTGTCGGTGCTTATGTCACAACAGGCCAAATCATTCCAGGTTGGTTCTAATGAAAAATAACGAACCAAAAGTAATCGAAAAAGAAAAGATCGTAGCTGAAAAGCTTAACGGTAGATTTGCAATGCTAGGTTTTATTGCACTTATTGGAGCTTATTTAACAACTGGTCAAATTATTCCAGGTTTTATCTAATAAACATTCTTATTATTTTTTGAAGAGTTAAGTTTCCCTTAAAATTTGACTCTTTTTTTATTGGTAGTTTTTATGAATGATATTAAATTTTCTTTATTATTTAAAATTTGAATAATCAATAATCGTGTATCGAATATAAAAAATCTGAAAAAATTGGTATAAAAATCATTTCACAATAATAAATATATAATTAATGTGTTTTATTTTTTAGATGCATTACATAGCTCAGTACTTAGATTAAAGTATAATTTTTGCTATTTTTATTTTTTACTACCTTAACTTGAAGCAACAATATTAAAGGATTTAATCTTCAAACTAGGAGACTAAAAATGAATAATGATTGAATTTAAAAAACTGACTAAAGACAAAATATTAATTTGATTATTTTCGTTAATACTTAAATTTTATTAAATAGTTCATGTTATCTTAATCGAGATAATATTAGAATTTAATGAGAGTAAAACTTGAACCAGAGACAGCATTTATTGGCAAAAAATTTGCTTATATATTTTTAGGAATAATATTTAGCTTAAATGCATTAACTTTTATTTGGTTTTTCTTTTTCTCAAATATAAAATAAAAACTAAATTTGTTGATTAAAAGAATTTATTAATACAAACAAAAGAAGCTTATGAAGTAATTAATTTATTTATTAAAAAACTCCTGGAATGATTTGTCCTGTTGTTATGTAGGCACCAATAAGTGCAACGAAACCAATCATGGCCCATCTACCATTTACTTTTTCTGCATTTTGAGGATATCCATCGTAAGATACAGTTTCATCAATATAGGGTCTAGTTTCTGATGGGAACATATTCTGTCTTCCACCTGATTCTGTAGTTACTCCTGTTTTTGTCATTAAATAATTAATAATTGTAAACTAAAATAACATAATTATTAAGTTATGTAAACCAAAGGCTTCAATATTTTTACCCTGAATTTCTTCAGATCAAGAAGTGACACTTATGTTTAAGAAAATTAGCAGATCTTTTTTTATTAAACCACTCTTAATTGTCATATTTGCTTATAAATCCCTAAAAAATAAGCATTTATACTCACAATAAGTAATTTTACTTAGTAAGATATAAATAGCATTTAGGAAGTGCTTAGCTGGTTAAATCAGAAAATCTGAATTAACTTGTTCGTCATGAGCTTGCTGGTGGGATACTTGCAAGCTCTTTTAATTTTAAAAGCAAGCAAATAAACTAATCAATAAAGTATTTAATAAAATTATAAAAATATTCTTAATGCTAAATATTTATTTATTTGCTAATAAGAAAATAGAAAGAATATTATGTATGTCTTTAGATTTTTTTCTTATTCCTTTTTGTATCTTTATTATCCTTTTTCTTTTAAATCGAGAAAATATGATTTACAAAAAAAATCAAAAAGTTAAGTAAAAATATTAATCAAAAGATTCTTAATACTTAAGATCTAATAAGTTTATTATTCTGAAAATAAAAATTTTTCAAGAAACCAGTTTACAATAAATTCTTACTATTAAAGGATTTTGAAGACAAATTAAACCAATCTTTTTCTTAAAATTAATTTATCCCAATATAGTTTTGAATTATTAATTTGATTTAGTTTTTGTTGGCAGTGTAAGCAATTACATTCGTATATTAAAGTTTTATTTTTCATGCTTTAACTCTTTTTATTAAAGAAACCAAATTTTCTGATTAATTGCAAGTGTCAATCAATAATTTTTCTGATTTATTATTGAAATTTAAAGAGTAAAAATATTTTCTCGACTATCAACTTTATATTGTTTTAAAAATCATTGATACTTTATAATCTTTAAAAAGACAGTAAAAATCAAATAAATTTCTTTGAAACCTTCAAATCAATCACCAATCAAAAAAACTATTCACAGAATAATTTATCCTTGGTATTTATTACCTTTAATAGATAGATGGTTACTAGGGCAAATAATACCTCCTATGGTATTTGCAATTTCTGCTTTTACTGTTATTTCATTATCTGTTGGGGTAATGTTTGATCTTATAAGGAAAATAGTTGAATTTGGTTTACCTGTATTTTTAGCTTTAAAAGTTATTTTTTTTAGTTTACCTAGTTTTTTAGTTTTATCATTCCCGATGGCAGTTTTGCTTTCAACATTATTAGCCTATGGAAAATTATCAAGTAATTCTGAATTGTTAGCATTGAAATCTTTGGGGATCAAAACCTCAAGAATTATTTCTCCAGCTATAGCACTTTCAATATTAATGACAGGATTAACTTTCTATTTTAACGATAATTTAGTTCCAGCAAGTAATAAATTAGCAGAAACAACACTAAGAGCTGGAATAGGAAGTTCTTTTAGCGGAGAACAAGGAAAAAATAATATCATGTTTTCAAGATATGGATCTAGGATAAATGCATCAAATAAAAAACCAACAAAAATAAATACTTTTCTTACTCATATATTTTATGCTTCATGGTACAAAAACAACATTATGGAGAAAGTTACAGTTTTAGATTTTTCTAGAGAAGATTTTCAACAAATCTTAAAAGCCAAGACTGGAAAATTTGACAAAAAAAGTTCTTCTTGGATATTTTACGACGGAAGTATTGTATCAATTGATCCAAGCGGACAAACTACAAATATTCAATTTAAAGAATATACATATCCATTTGTAGAAGGGCCCATCGAGCTAGCAAAAGTGCCAAAGGATGCAACTGAAATGACTTTGAAGCAGGCTATACAGGCAGAAAAGATTTATGAAAAAACTGGAAACTTGAAAGAGGTTAGAAGAATTAAAGTCCGCATTCAAGAAAAATTCACCCTACCTTTTGCATGTTTGGTCTTTGGTTTAATAGGAAGCAGTCTAGGATCTAAATCTAACTTAAGATCTTCAAAAAGTCAGGGATTTGGATTGAGCGTAATTCTTATATTAATTTATTATGTAATGTCATTTATATTTAGTTCTTTCGGAGTAAAAGGTATTTTACCTCCAATTTTGGCTGCATGGTTACCTGTCTTAATTTCTCTAGGAGGAGGAATTTATTTATTTAGAAAATCAAGTGCTTTTTAAGATTTAAGAACATAAATAAGAATATCATTACTTAAAAAATTATTTTCAAGCAGAGATTCTTAGATCTTTATTTTTGTTTATTTTGTGTAATCATACAAATCATGATAATTGCTTATGAAAAATTTCCTAATTCAGAAATTTTATTAATTAAACCAACCTTTTTTCTTTTCTTTAACTTTTGGTGAAGTCTGAATCTTAGGCTCTTGGTCTACTCTACCTTTAATAATCATTAAGGGAACTATTGCCCATAGAGCTAAAAATAAGGTCCAGAATAGGTAAATGTTCATACTTTTAAAAATCATTAAAATAATAATAAAATTAAATAAATATGATTCGTGAGTTTCTTTTTAAAGTTCTGATGTAGATGTATAATCAATATTTTTTAATAAAAGCTGTATAAAATATCAAACAAATTTTATATAAACATTGAGGTTGTCTTAAAATATTTTAAAAAGTAAAAATTAGAAATTTTTATCCGGTAATTCAATAATCGCACTCATCAAAACCACTGCTTTGCTTCAGGATTTGTAGAGTGCAAATTTATAATGACACGATAAAATTTTTTTCGTGAATCTTTTTAAAAAGATACCTTTGCGTATCTAAAATAAATTAAAAAATTAATAGATAAATGAAAAAATGTGATTTGTGTCATAAGCTAGATAAAATTCATTACAGAGTTAAATCCATAAATCATAAAGACTGGATTTTTTGTTGTAAAGAATGTTGGAATGTAATTTCTAAACATAATGATTATTCCTACGGTGGCACAAGAAAATCAAAATAATATATTTTCCTGCAAACTAATATGCAAAAAACAATCAAATAAATAATTTTTTGGAATTTTTATATTGATAAATTATCTTGTTAGCGAAAGTACCTTTAGTTTTTTTAGTCCCAAATAAAGTAATATCTTTTGCTAAAGGCTTAAAATTCTTCGATAGA